>JANQOL010000098.1 GCA_028289675.1 Pirellulaceae bacterium | reverse complement strand
GGGCGATGTACTTGTACGTGGTCAGCTCCCGCAAACCGCAGGGACCCCGTGCATGAAATTTGTCGGTACTGATTCCTATTTCGGCTCCGAGGCCGAATTCCCCACCGTCATTGAATCGCGTGCTGCAATTGACCATCACCGCACTCGAGTCAACTTGATTCTGAAACAACTGGGCGGCCGTCACGTCCTGAGTCACGATGGCATCGGTATGATGCGAACCGTAACGGTTGATGTGTGCCATTGCCTCGTCGAGGTTCTGCACCACGCGGACACTCAAAATGGGACCTAAGTACTCGGCCGACCAATCTTCTTCGGTTGCTGGCACGGCATCGGGAACAAGCTGACAGGTTGCTTCGTCACCCCGCAATTCAATTTCATACGGCTGCAAAGATTGAGCTATCCTTGGCAGCAACGAATCGGCTACCGCTTGATGTACCAGCAGACTTTCACAAGCGTTGCACACACCCATGCGTTGGCATTTTGAATTGACGACGATTTCAATTGCCGTCTCTGGATTCGCGGCGGCATCAACGAAGACGTGGCAATTTCCATCGAAATGCTTGATGACAGGCATGGTGGCTTCCGATGCCACACGTTCAATCAGCCCGCGGCCTCCGCGGGGGATGGCCACATCGATGTACTCGGCCTGCTTCAGAAAATGCCCCACCGCAGCCCGATCGGTGGTCTCCACCAATTGCACCGCGCTTGGGGGCACCTGGTGCCCTTCCGCAGCCTGATGCAGCACATCGACCAGGGCGGATGAGGAATGCCGAGCTTCTTTGCCACCACGTAAGATGACAGCATTGCCGCTCTTGACGCAGATCGCCGCCGCATCTGCCGTTACATTTGGCCGCGACTCGTAAATGAAGAACACGGTTCCCAAAGGAACGCGAACCCGACGCACCTCGATTCCACTGGGGCGCATGCCACCTTCGATAATCTCTCCCACCGGATCGGGCAGTGCCGCGATCTCTCGCAAGGCCTTGGCAATATCGGAGATACGACGCTCATCGAGGCTGAGGCGATCGATTGCGGCCGGTGCAAGTCCCAAACCTGGAGCGGCTTCCAAGTCCATCGCGTTGGCTGACAGAATCATCTCAGAAGCGTCTATCAACCGGTCGGCGCTCTCCTGCAACCAAGCGTTCTTGTTGGCTGTGGACAATGAAACGAGTTGGCGCGAAGCCGCCTTGGCGCGAAGCGCAGTCTCTTGGCAGTACGCCTGTAGATCAGTTCCCACCGTTGTCGTCGACACACCTATGCCCTATCAAAACTGAATTTCGTCTGCTCCTCGGCCTAGAACTGGATCTAAACCACCAGTCGGACAAGCGTAGCGTCATTTCGCCGCTTTGAATCCTCAAACCGCCAATCGGCCCGTCGTTCCAACGTGCTCGGCAAGTATGTCTGAAATGAGACGAGCCAGTCAACTCCACAGCTCGAACCTCGCGATGATCTGAGTACTGGCAGAGGGGGGGAGGGCTGCTAACACTCTCGTCGGCAACCGACCTCGGTTTCCAGGCCAGCTACTGCGGCACGCGAGGCCTCTAATGCCACCGGCATTTCATCCAACGGCCTATTGTCCGCAATGGCCGATGCCAGTCTCTGCATGGCTGATGGCGGCCGGGCGCCGGGAGTTGATTGCTTGCATTTCGTCGCATCACATCTTCCACGGCTGCCGGCCAAACTGACCTGGCGAATCTGAGGCAATGAGGCTTCCTGCCAATGGCACTCAAGTGTCGCACCTTGCGGAAAGTCGTAAACCAGCTTGAGTTGATTCGATTCGTGTCCGACGCGGGTGGATGGCTGGCAGGCAACCGCCGACACGGAAGTGGGAGTTGCACCGAATAGCGTTCTCGCCCAGTTGAGCAGTTCGACTAACTGGCTCAGACGTGCAGCTCCAGCTGCAGAACCGATCTCGTGACGATGGCTAGCAACACGCTGGCCTATCGGAGAATCGAAGCTCGGTCCGCTGCCGTTGGAAACTTGCGCCATTGGAGGTCGCCGAGCTTCCACCGCCGAGACGTTAGGGGCCGCACATTGTGCTTTGATGTGTTGAATCGTCCCAATGCCGCCGCCCGAGATCCAGTGCAGGGCGCCAGCAATCTGGACGCTGAGCTGGTGACGGGTCTCAATCGCAACTCGCGGTCGCAACAATCTGGATTCTGGCGAGGCGTTGATCAATTGCGCTTGGACCGAGGCTGGAGTCAGTGGATGCTCCAGCAATATGTCCACGCCCGTTTGCATGGCAGCTTGCAAGAAGGGTGCCGCGACAATTGCCTCTGACGAGACAACAATGACGTCCAGATTTTGAAACCATTGCTTCGGACAGCCTATTTGGCCGACAAGCCGTCCGTCTGGTGGCACCTCAAACTGGTCGGCAAATCGTCCTTTCAACGCCCGAGCCGCCTGCTGCAGGCGATTGGCTCGACGATCTGACAGCGCGACCAAGCGTACGTCGAGCTCCGAAGTTTGCAGCGCTTGGACGGCTTGGC
Source organism: Pirellulaceae bacterium (assembly GCA_028289675.1). Lineage (GTDB taxonomy): Bacteria > Planctomycetota > Planctomycetia > Pirellulales > Pirellulaceae > Aureliella. The sequence continues at coordinate 28,636 of JANQOL010000098.1, read as the reverse complement.
GTACACCGCCTTTGTCACACCCCGCCAAGCCCAGTCGGATGGTTTTGGCGGCGCCCCCAGACGGAAGCGCCGAGGCCAGCATGAGCGACGACCCGCGTATAAAGTGACGCCGGCTATCGTCGCGTTCGGGAGTGGAGTGGGAGGCTTGCGCCACGGGAACAGTCCTGGAGTTTCGTTGGTCGGTCCAGTTTAACCCAGATTGGTTCAACTGCCGACTTGAATCGTTGTCGTGTGAGGGCCGTCCAGTTTCTCCGAGCAACGATTCTTGGGGCAACGAGTCGAGTTCTTTGGCCGAATTCCGCCTTACCGCGTTCAGCCATCAGCCGACTTTCCCTCGCGAACGCCGCTCGCTGCGACCTGGCATTGGTAAGTGGCTTGCGGCCGGAGAAAGGAAATGAACGTACAAAGCTGGGGATTTGCAGTGCGGGGTTGCCCTGCGAAAGAAAAGTTAAATGCGTTAGCTGAAGATAGAGCCAACTTTGTACGTCTGGAAAGCGGGAGGGGGGTCGGCAGTTGTCAATCTAAGGCGAAAAAGCAACTGCTCCAATCAAGTCAATTCACCAAAATGAGTAACTACCGAATACCCACTACGGCGAACAAAGTGACTTAATGGTAGGTAAGCCAAGCCTTAGTCCATCAACAGTAAGTAATAAGATACCCTTAGCTTCGGGTTTTACAAGAGGAATCACCCATAACTTGGGTAGCCGGACGGATTGGGCACTCGGTTCACACCGGTTTTGGGCAAGCTATGCTTGCTTCGGCGAAGAGAATTGGATGTCGAAAAAACGAAGTAATTTCGACATCCAGTTCGATTGTCTTCCGGCCAATCCTCGGCGGTAGCCCCTTATCGTTGATCTTCCTGGACTCGGTCCGCCAACCGAAGTTCGTCCGCGTTGAGGCGATTCACCAATCGGCCCTCTGCATCCCAAAGAGACCAGTTCGCGACTTTCTCGCCAGCCAGGAACTCGCCTCGGGCTTCCTTCATGCCGTTTTTGTGCCACCAAGTCCATTGGCCATGCTCTCGGTCATCCTGATACTCACCAACCGTCCGCTGCTGTCCGTTGGCGTACCACCACACGAACGTGCCCACACGCTGCCCGTTGACATACTGCCCTTCGGACTCTCGTTGTCCGTTCGGGTAAAACGTAATCGACTTTCCGTGCCGAGTTTTCTTGTGACTGTGTTCCGGCTGCTGTGTCAGGCGACTATTTAGCCAATCGTGACTTTGCAGATTGTGGGGACCGAAAGTCAGGTACCAGTCCTGCGATTGCAAACGCCGCTGCTGGCCGTTTTCCAGAGGGAACCAGTTGTCAACTTGGGTTGGATGTCGCCCGTGTTCGAACTGAACTGGTCGCGGTTCGACCGAATCTTCCGCACGCAGCTTCGCAAGTCCGTGAGCCAGATTGTCGACGTAGGAGATTTGCTGGATGACTGTTCCGTGGCTGTCAAACCACTGCGAATTGCCATGACGCTTTCCCTGCCGGAAGCGCCACTCAAACACCGCTAGATCATTGGCATCCGTGCATGTCCAAACTCCATGCAGTTGGCCTGCCTGAAACGTAGCCGAGGACTGATAGGGAGCTTGAAACCCTGCAGGTACTGGGCCAGCAAGTTGTGCTACTTGGGCAGTCGTAATGGTTTGTTGCCAGGCGCCGTCACGTTTTCCGTCGCGGTAGGCGCCGGAACGAAGTTCGTTTCCATCCTGGCCGTATTCAACGAACGTTCCGTGGTTGATGAAGTCGCCGGATTCGGATTCGATGACCCACCGTTCTATTTGGATGCTGCCATTGGGAAACCGCTGCCGAATCAACTCACCCCCCTTGGGTGCCTGCAGTGGCGGTTGGTCCAAGGCGACCACGCTCGTCTCTGTTGGCGGGGCAACGACGACCACCGAAGGCACGGATTCTTGAGCCCGAACTGTTAGGGAGACGGTCACAATCACGACCGCACTGGAAGTGAGTATCCGAAGCATGTCAATGATTCCGTTCGAAAAGAGGCTGCTGAGCGAATTGAGTCTTGGCGCTCGACGCTAGGCAGCCTTCCTGGATACCTGATGTGGCGAATAGTCGTCGAACCAGAACGGTGCCAGCTGCGCACGGAAGTTATCGTCGATGTCTGTGCTCAATTATCCCATTTCCTGTTTTCTACCCCATTTTCCACCAACACAGACCTTATCAGATGCGTCACCTAGGAAATCTAGGTCGACACTATCCCCGCCTCCATCTCCATCGGGGACACACAGCTATCGGAAACTGCATCGCCGGCAGGGACACAGACTTCACAGCTTCCCTGCCGCCAATGGGGACACTTCCCTGCCGCCAATGGGGACACAGACGTCAGCGCCTCACAAAAAACTGCGAAGCCGCTTTATCAAAACAGGACAAATACACAATTTTGCGTATCATTTCCTGCAATCCTGGCGCGAGAGTTGTGTGTCCCCGTCTGCCTGGCACACAGACTTGGTGTGTCCCCTTCCGACTCATGCCTGGCACAGACTTGGTGTGTCCCCGTCTGACGCGTTGTGTGTCCCTGGAGAGCTGGGCGACTGGATAAATGGGTAGAATTTGGATTACTGGTAGACTGGTCAACAAGGGAGGTTCGGGCTGATTCGACTCGACATCACCCGTTGATCGGTCGATGAGAGGGGATACGGTCGATCCGATCGTGCCGGATCGGTGTCACCTTGGTAGGCTCCGTTTGATTATCCGCGAGCGGCACTGGCCGAAATATCGCACGCCGATTCACGAATTACCGCGCAAGTACCAACGAACACGCGTGTTAGGACAATTTGCAAGAATGGCAGTGCTCAGATCAGCCGCCGCGTGATAGCGTCCAGTTCACTCCAGGTTCTGCGTTGGCCATATGCTATCGCACTGCGGCTCATGCAAAACTCGGGCTAACGCCTCGCAGCTCACAATTTCAAGTTCCAAGGTTCCAATGATCAGACCGAGCCTAGTTCCCGCAGCAATCGCAATCGTCAATTCGCGTTCACTGGACGCGACATCCAAGGAGTGCGTGTGATGGCATCCGACGTCCGTCTCAAAGAACAGCTACCCGAGCTCACTTCGTCCATCGTGTCCACTTACACCAAGGGCGATCGAATTAATCACCTCGGTCACTGCCCACTGCCAAAATATGATGTCGTTGTCGGCATGTTAGAGGACCTCAAAGACATCCTATATCCCGGCTTCCGACGTCGTGAAGGGCTGCACATCGGCAACGTCACCTACCACGTGGGCAACTTGATCGATTCCCTGCACGATGGCCTGACCACTCAGATTGCCCGAGCCTTGCAGCATGATGACCGCGTCCGGGAGCAAGACAGTGACTGCGACCACCAAACGGACTACGAGGCCAAGGGGCAAGCTATTGCCATCAAATTCTTGGAGCAAATTCCCAGGATTCGCGAGCTGTTGGCAACGGATGTCGAAGCCGCCTATGAAGGTGATCCAGCGGTTATCAGTCGCGACGAAGTCATTTTTTGCTATCCAGGACTGGAAGCCATCACCGTCTACAGAATTGCCCATGAGCTGCTGAGCCTTGGAGTCCCGTTTATCCCACGAATGATGACAGAGTGGGCCCATAAGGAGACGGGCATCGATATCCACCCAGGTGCCACCATCGACAATTTCTTCTTCATCGATCACGGTACCGGCGTGGTGATTGGTGAAACCTGTCAAATCGGTTCCCACGTGAAGATTTACCAGGGCGTCACATTGGGTGCGCTCAGCTTTCCGACGGACGCGGAAGGACAGTTGATTCGCGGCCAAAAACGGCATCCAACCATCGAAGACCGAGTCGTCATCTATGCCAATGCAACCATTTTGGGCGGAAAAACGGTGGTCGGACACGACAGCATCGTAGGCTCGTCGGTTTGGATAACCCGATCGGTCGAACCACACACCAGCGTCGCACTCGAAAAACCCAATTTGCGAGTGCGAGGTGGAATACCAGACGATATGAAACCCGAAGCCAACTACCAGATCTAGGGCGCATCACACGGACCCCCAGACGCAGCACTGCCCATCAATTTGAGACCACACCCATGACTGCCAGTTCTTCGGACGTCTTTACACGGACTGATCGACATTCCTTGTCGATACTGATCGTTGACGATGATCCTCTCATGCTGACGGCGATGGGCTCAGTACTAAACATGCAGGGATTCCGCTGCGTGCTGGCCCGTAGCGAATCCGTGGCCATGCAGGCAATTGGAGAAGCCAGTCAGCCTAAATCATCTTCCCAACCGGCCCGCGGGCCCAAATCGGAACGAAGGCCGCCTGCGGCCAGGGGGATACAATTCGACTTGCTGGTACTGTCCATCGATGATCTGCAAACTGGTTGTGAGTTTGCCAGCCGCTTGCGAGCCCCAGAAACCATGCAAGACGTGCCGATCATTTTCCTGGTTCCGGAACTCTCGGCAACTTGGACTTCCCAACTGGGCGCCCAAGGAGGCGTATTCAGCATGCTGAAGCCTATCCAGCCTGAGGGCCTCATCGAGCTCGTTGAAAAAGCCGTGTGGATGCCTCATCTCGCCAGAAATCGGACAGGCCAATCCGGTACGCATCTCCAGCGCCAAAGCGATTGGATTTCCCTGGCCGAAGATTAGGCAGTGGCTCGTAAATGATTAGCGGCAAGCCGCTGGCCGCCGGTGTGCCGACGATACCCGCGGCTAGTGTCTTACGGCTCACAAGTATCGAGGCGCAATCGTCGAAGTCACCACTTGCGAGACGGTGCGTAGTTCGAGCTGCCAGGGCAAATAGGCCGGAAGCGCCAGTAGCACCTCTATCGGAGCTTCTGCGATGCACCTTACTGTTCGGAATGACGCGGCGATCCTGTATCCAATACAACTCGACTGCCCACCAAACGATCGTGCAAAGCAAGCCGCCGGGGGCCCAACACCGGTACGGTGTTGATCAGCATGATGATTTCATCCAGCGGTGATAGCAGGATGACGGCCAGGTTAAACCCCATACCCAAGGCCGCAATAGAAATGGCGGTTACCCAGATCGGCGCGTTGCGAATTAAACTCCGCCAGACGCGTTTGTTTCGATCCAGACGCAAACCGTGTTCGTCGACCAGTCGTAGCTGAAATAAATACCGACCCAGCGGTCGCCAACCACGCCATTCGCTCCACAGCGCAATGGCCGGCACGATCGGTGCCAACAAACTCAACGTGCCAATTCGGTCTGCCAGCTCGCGCAGCGCGTCTGGAAAGTTCTCATTCACGGACGCTTGAGCCACCAATTGTCCTGGCACTACAAACGGTAGCATCAGAATGCCCATCAGTGCAAAATCAACGGTCAATGCCAGACTGCGATTGAGCAGTCCGGCACTGGTCACTCCAACAGGCGCGTGTTCTGCCAGCGCGTCCGCCAACGCATCGTAGTCCGCATACCGCTGATTCGGATCGCGTGCAAGCAAACGCTCCAACACCGTCCGCCAGCGCCACGGTACGCTACTGGGCCACTTGTCAGGAAACTCGATTTCGGCCACCCGCTGACTCTGCAATTGCTCGCGGAGAGTGGTTCCAAAAATCGAATAGGGCCGCCGCCCGAAGGTCAGTTCGAACAAGGTGACTCCCAGCGAGTACATGTCACTTTGCGCACTGGCCTTCGCGCCAGAAGCCAGTTCGGGCGCCATGTAGCTGAGTGTGCCGCTGATCCCAGTGGACGGACCGCTATCTTCTGTCTTGGCCAATCCAAAATCACCAAGCTTGACGGTCCGCTCGCCGGCCAAGATCAAGTTCCCTGGCTTGATGTCTCCGTGAACCAGACCCAAGCGATTCGCTTGTGCGAGCGCCGAAGTGATCTGACGAGCGTAGTGAACGACGTCCACGTAGGGAATTGGCTGATCCTCGATGACTTGTCCCAGATTGGGACCAGGCAGCAGTTCCATGGCAAAGAACGGTTCTTCACCAACCCGTCCTACGTAATAGATAGTGACGACGTTGGGATGGTTCAGCCGCGCCTGAGCAACCGCCTCGTCGAGAAAACGGGAGACTGTGTTATTAGAATTGCTACCGCCTTCTTCCGCTGAACGAATGACTTTGACTGCCACAAACCGCTGCAACGATTCGTCTAGTGCACGGTAGACAGCCCCCATGCCACCGTAACCCAACTTAGAAATCAGCCGGAAATGCCCCAGAGATTCGTTGGAACGGTCAGGACTGTCGTCCAACTGGAAATTAGTTTCATTTTCGATTTCCGCGCAAAATGAAACTGTCTGAGCGGCATCTAAACCGGTAAGTGTGATGCGTCTGTGACAGACGTCGCATTCGCCTTCGCTGCCAAGTTGGACCAGAACGTCCGCCCCACACGAACAACGATAGACAACCGTGCGTTGCAAGTCAGTCGTTTCGTCGGGTACATTCATCGGTCGCCTGGCAGTCAAATTGAGGGCCTAATTTTAGAGCATTTTCTGCGGCCGTGGAGCCTAGATCCGACAACTCGATGCAGCAAGCGTGCACGCGGCTCGGTCACAATGGAGGCGCGCTAGTTGATGGTCGATGATGTGGTTCCAATCCGTTTCAGGACGTTCCTAGAATTTGCGAGAGTTACCTGGCAACCGACAATTAAGCTACGAAAACTCAATGAAAAATGTTCGGACGACGGGGTGGCAGCTCAGTCCTGCCTGGCAATCCGGAAGGTGGCTTCATATGTGGTTTCCAAGGGCGCCAATCTGTGCGATTCGTTGGATTTGCGTGTGTCTGTGCTTGATTAGTCTCGCAGCCAGCCATCGAGCTTTTAGTCAGGAGAAAAAGTTGGCCGAGAAGCAGGATTCCGAAGACCACAAATCGTTACCCAATATCAAAGCGCCCACGCTGGGCGGCAAGCAATTCTGGACGGATCACCATTGGCGCCAAGGATGGAAGATCCAACGCAATGCGCTGACTGGACATTGGCGTTTGATCGATCGCCGCAAGGTGCGCCATGCCTGGGGATCTCGCCAGGCCTGCCAGCAGCAACTGGACCAACTAGTCGCCACGACCGATCGGAGTCCGGCAAGGATCGTGATCCTAATTCACGGCCTGCTGCGGTCCTCGGATTCGATGAAGCCCATTGAGAAAGCACTGGAGCCATTCGAACCGTGGTCGGTGGCTTCGTTCGAGTACGCTAGCACCCGCGCACCAGTCGCTGCCCACGCGCGTGCCCTGGACGAATTCGTGCAAAGTCTCCCCACGGACTGTCAGTTGAGCTTTGTGGGGCATAGTCTTGGAAACATCGTCGTACGCCATCTACTCGGAGACTGGGACCGCCAACAGCGCACTCGGGACCTAAAACGTACGACCGAGGTAATCATGCTGGGGCCACCCAACCAGGGAGCCGCCATCGCTCGGCAACTCTCCAAAGTCGGTCTGTTTGAATGGGTGACTGGCAAAAGCGGTATGGAACTAGGGCCGGAATGGGACGAGTTCCAAGCTCACTTGGCGACGCCAACCTGTCCATTCGGCATCGTTGCAGGGCGCCTGGATGAGCGAGCGCCGCAAAACCCATTAGTCGGAGACGAAGGAGATTTTGTAGTCGGCCTCGAAGAAACCAAGCTGGACGGCGCTGCGGACTTCTTGGAAGTACCTCGGCTGCATTCGTTTCTCATGGACGATCCCGTGGTGCAACAAGCCGTCGTGCATTTTCTCCAGCACCATCGGTTTCGTTGACGCTGCTGGTTTAGCTGGCGCTACAGCGTTGAAATCTTGCGTATCACGAGTGAGTTCATCGGCATGTCGTTGTCAGTATGTCGTTGCGAACCGCATTTGGTCGCAACCTCAACCTTCTGGCAAAAAATGCGACGGTATTTCGTTTAGCAGTCAGCCGCAGGCGTACTTGCGTGAAGAAACTGGTCGCCGGCGGCTAACTGCTAAACAATGACAAATAAGGAACAAGTGACCATGTTCTAACTAGTGACCAAATTGTTGGGCAGATGAGCCACCGAGTTGACTTGCGTTAGCTCCAGGGTATCGCCTTGGATGTCGACTTGAGTAATCCCGACGTTGTACAACGGCTCATCGGCTTCGAAAATTCTACTGGCGTAATTTTGTGTTAAGGCCGACAACAACAGATACTTGAAGTCGGCGTGAATGACCAGCGCGGACATGACGGATTCGCGAGCAAGTTCATTAAACAGCCACCGGGCGACTGCTTGGGCACGCTGCCAGGCCGCCGCTGGCGTTTCAAAATCGCGATTCCACCAACCCGTATCTTCGATAGCATCATCAATGTGCCATCCGGCGTAATTTGTTGCCAGCTGTCGGCGTCCCATCCCTGGCTCGCCACGCTTGCCCACCCGATCGTAGCCGCTGTAGCAGCCGCCTTGTTCGAAGATATCCGCGCGCACGTTGACTGCCAGTCCGGTAGCTTGAGCAATGGGGCGCGTTGTTTCCAGCGAACGTAGAAACGGACTGCAATAAAGCCTTTCTATCGGCGCGCCCTGCAAGTGCTTGGCTGTCACCGCCGCTTGGTGAACTCCAGCATCAGTCAGGCCCGGATCGCACACGCGTAGATGCTCCGGTTGGGCATTGTTGGCCGATTGCCCATGCCGGATCAGTAGAATGGCGGACATTAGAACATCCTTGTTAGCGTAGAACCGTTGATGATTCTGTTGGAAACCGCAGTCATGTGAATCGACTTAGGAGGTACCGTGTCGAAACAACCGCTGTACTCGATCCAACAAATTCCATTCGACAATCAACAGCAAGATAGGCGCGATGAAAAAGAACATTTGACCGATGCGGGACACAATCTGTTCATCACCGTTCTTGGGCAGTGCCGCATAGATCGTCAGGCAAAACAGAGCGTTCAAGAAAAGCAGTCCAGCACTTAGCAGCACGACGTACGCAGCATACAAGCAACCCGAAGCGGCGCTAGCCACGGGGCGTTCAGCGAGTGATTCGGACGGGTCGTTTTTGGACACTTAACCGGCCATTGGAAAAATCAAGACCCACATCATCGTTAGAGCGAATCCAGACAGGCTCAGGATGCTTAACAATACCGTCCAACTTCGCAACGTCTCGCCCTCTGTCAAGACACCCATCTTGGCGAAGACCCAAAATCCGGAATCGTTCATCCAACTGCCCATCAAGGATCCCGCTCCGATCACCGGAACAAGATACGCTGGGTGAAACCCTAAGTTGCCGCTGCTGACCAAGGGCAACGTAATCGAGGCAACGAGGGAAGACGTGATGATCATGGCCACCGTGCTCGATCCTTGAGCGACTTTGATAATCGCCGCCAAGGCGTAGGCCACCACCAAGATAACCAGACCTCCGCTATCGTTGCCTTCAAACCAAGATTTAACCACATTCTGAATTTCGGTCATGGCCAGTAACGCGCCAAACGCGCCGCCTGCGGCTGTGATCAGAATGATGACACCCCCGCTGAGCAAGGCGTCTTCCACGTGTCCTGCCAATTCCGACAGCGAATGCCCTTGAACCTTCCAGCACAAATAAACGGCGAACAAGGCGGCCACCACCATGGCAAAATTGGAATTGCCAAACAGCTTTAGCCAACTCTGAATCACCGCCAGTCGGCTGCCTGTCGGCGGGTCGCCAACAATGGTGCTGTACACCGTTTCGACGGAAATCAGGAACACCGGTAGCATCACGGGAATCAAAGCCATTCCCAGCGAAGGCAGCACCTGAAACTCTTGCTCTTCGGTGGTCGCGGCGGCAGCTCCGGCCATCGGTCGCATTTCAATAGGCATTCGTCGATTCAGCCACACGGCGGCCACTAAGCCAACACAAGCCGACGGCGCGCCAACGGCCAAACCGATTAGCATGACGGTCCCAATGCTAACTTTCAGCGTGTCAGCCACCAGCAATGGTCCGGGCGTTGGAGGTACCAACGTATGGGTGATGGCGCCTCCGGCGGCGATAGCGGCCAAGTACAACAGGTAGTTTTTGCCGGTACTGCGATACAAACTACGCGCCAACGGAACGAGCAGATAAAAAACAGTATCAAAGAACACGGGAATCGAGAGCACAAAGCCGCTGATCATCATTGCTAGGGCGGCTCGCTTTTCGCCCAAAGTGGCCAGCGAAGACTTGACGATACGATCCGCGGCTCCGCTCACCAGCATGCACTTGCCAATGATGGCCGCCATGGCAATTAAGATTCCAATGCTGCTGACCGCGCCACCTAGAGAGCTGGCCACACGCTTGACGACCTGATCGGGTGATCCCTCGGCAGCTCGGATCACGTGCGGCTCAGGAGACTTGACAAAGCCGGTCACGTCCAAAGGCACAAAGCAACTGATCGTTAGTGCTCCTAGTATCAACGCGATAAACGCGTGCGTCTTGAGGCCAATCATCAGTGCCAATACGACAAACACGCCTAGAGCCATGGCCAGTATTGGCCGCCACGCACTGCTTGCCGCACCGTCTTCGGTAGTGTCACTTGGTGCCACAACATCGGTCTCTGGCTGTCCGGACGCGGGTTCCACAGAGTTGCCGTCGTCTTCGCTACCAGATGCTGCGCCGACCGTGTCTGCGGCGGCAGGGTCCTGGCACCAGCCAGAATAGCCGTGGCTCAGCGTTAGTACGGCAGCCATCAGCAGCACCCAAGCGCGAAACGGACGCGCGCGACAAACATCTGGCAAGGAAACGAATCGCATGGAATTCTCTCGAGATGAGGCTGGTCGACTGTGGGGAGGTCCCGAATATAGCCCAAATTGACTCGCATTTCTTTCCCCCGATACCAATCGCGCGCCAACAACCGGGTCGAGCCCCGTTGGCAAACAAGCCCTCGGCGATACGATTGACTACCGTCCATTCCACTTCGTTGACGCCCCGGTTCCTGTCCTTCCGCGGCCAGTAGAAAGCTAGTCACTATGTCCGAGTTTCGAATCGAGCGCGACTCCATGGGCGAAGTACAAGTGCCCAAGGATGCGTACTACAGTGCCCAGACACAACGTGCGGTTGAGAACTTCCCGATTTCGGGCCAACGGCTACCCGCCGAGCTAATTTGCGCGATGGGGCAAGTCAAGCACGCGTGCGCGATCGCCAACCGCGACTTGGGGAAACTAACCGGATCCGGAAAGCATCCGTTGAGTGACGATCAGGTGCAGGCGTTGCTGCAGGCGGCTCAAGAGGTCGCGTCCAGCAAGCTAGCCGACCAATTCCCGATAGACGTCTTCCAAACGGGATCGGGAACATCCAGCAATATGAACGTGAATGAGGTCATCGCCAATCGGGCAATCGAGATTGCCGGAGGCGACCGATTTCTCAAAGACAAGCCCATTCATCCAAACGATCACGTCAATATGGGGCAGAGTACAAATGATACTTTTCCAACCGCAATTCACGTCGCCGTCGCAACACAGATCCAACAACATCTGTTGCCCGCGCTGCAGCGTTTAAAGCAGCAGTTTCAGGCAAAAGCGCAGGAATGGGATCGAGTTATCAAGATCGGGCGAACCCATTTAATGGACGCCACACCATTGCGGCTGGGACAGGAATTTGGCGGCTTCGCGCGGCAGTTGGAACTGGCTGTGGAGCGGGCGCAGCGCGCGCAACAAGCGGTGTTGGAATTGCCGGTTGGTGGGACCGCAGTCGGCAGCGGCATCAACACGCATCCGGAATTTGGCAAGCGCGTTGCTCAAGCCCTCGCGGCAGCTACCGACATCGCTTTCGTGGAAGCTGAAAATCACTTTGAAGCCAATGCCCAACGAGATGGTTTGGTGGAATGTCACGGTCAACTGAAGACCATTGCCACGACTTTATTCAACGTCGCCAACAACATCCGCTGGCTGGGTTCTGGACCCAGGTGCGGCTTCAATGAAGTCATCTTGCCGGAACGAGCCCCGGGGAGTTCGATCATGCCCGGAAAAGTAAATCCCGTCATGTGTGAAAGTTTGATGCAGCTAACGGCTCGCGTCATCGGCAATGACCAAACCATCACCACTTGTGGCGCGGCCGGAGGAAATTTCCAGCTGAACATCATGATGCCGGTGATGGGGCAAACCACACTGGAGAGTGTGCGACTGATGGCCAACGGCGCCGACGCGTTCATTGAATTCTGTATCGATGGCATGCAGGCGAACATCGAGGCATGCGAGGCCGCTGTCGAACAGAGTCTGTCGATGTCCACCAGCTTGAATCCGTTGATAGGCTACGAGAAGGCTGCCAAGATCACCAAGACCGCCTTTGCAGAAAAGAAAACGGTCCGACAAGTTTGCTTGGAACAAGAAGTTTTGCCCGAAGACCAATTGCGCGAAGCACTGGATCCATTCCGCATGACCGAGCCGCAAACTTAAACGCGGATCTGACATGGTACAGCCAGCCATCCTTGGCCAAGCGTTCTGCGCGTAAGCGATTCGGAGTGTAAGCGATTCGCGGGAGCCATCGCGACTTAGAAAGTTGACATTGTGAGTGACGCTATTCATGTTTGTTCGGATCCGGAAGCTTTGGCCCAGCATGCCTGCGAGTGGTTGGTAGCTCGCATCGGAGATCATCTACAGCAGAGCGAGCAGCCATTCGTATTGGCACTTTCCGGTGGCTCAACGCCGAAACGGCTCTACCAGCTGCTGGGCGATTTAACACCTGGTACGGTGGACTGGAGTCGCGTCTGCTTGGTGTGGGGTGACGAGCGTCCAGTTGCCCCCGATCATGTGGACAGTAACTTTCGCTTGGTGCGCGAGAACTTGTTGGATCACATCGAAATTCCAGCCACCAATGTGCTGCCGGTGGCCGGAGCCGACGGCGATCCAGCGCAGGCTGCCAGTGACTATGCCCAACTGCTCAACGACCGATTGCCGAAAGTGAATGGTCTGCCACAACTGGACTGCGCGCTGTTGGGGCTGGGCGACGATGTGCACACAGCATCTTTGTTTCCGCATTCGGCGGCCATCAGCGAAGAAACGCGGTGCTTTGTCGAAAACTACGTCGACAAACTCGGGTGCTGGCGACTGTCGCTGACCGCTCCCATTCTGAATGCGGCCGGCGCCGTGGTGTTCCTGATCGCTGGCGAGAAAAAACGCCAGGCGCTGCAAGCGTTGTGGTTCGCGGACAGGAATCCACAACTCTATCCAGCTCATTTGATTCGACCTCGTTCCGGACATCTATGGACGATGGTCGATCAGAGCGCGGTCGACGGAGTCGAGTTCCCCAACGATAGCCAAGTACGGCGGATTGGTGAGCTAAATTGAGCCTTAATCTTATTTGTGATTGAACTTCGCGCCTCCCCGGCAGTGCTTCGATGCCAGGATAACACTAGGCACTGTCAACAGTTGCAAGATAAACGCTCTAACAGAGGATTGGACACGAGTGTTTGGGTGGTTTCGAAAGCGTCGCAGGCAGCGATTGAGAAGCCGATCTTTTCCAAGCGCGTGGGAGCCTTGGCTGACCTCCAACGCAAGATTCTTGAGTACTGTCTCGCTCGACAATCAGGCTAGTGTTCGGCACGCGATTCAGGTCCTGGTCCACGAGAAAAACTGGGAAGGCTGCGGGGGTCTGAAACTGACCGACGAACATCGCGTGACCATTGCGGCCCAAGTGGCCAGGTTGACGCTGGCATTGCATGGGGACTACTTCGACGAAGTTCGATCCATCTTATTGTATCCTGATGCGTACCTTGCTGAATCGCAGCAGGACTTCGGCTCAGGAATTGTCGGACGCAGTTCATCCGGTCGTCTGGGCGAGGCTTGGTATCGCGGTCCCGTCATCCTCAGCTGGCAAGATGTCCTTCGCACGGGCAGAGGGCTGAACCACGCGCGGAACGTTGTCATCCACGAATTCGCGCATCAGCTGGATATGCGCAATGGCCGGTTTGCCGATGGTATACCGCCCATCGAGTCGTCAGACTTGGCCCAGCGGTGGCTACGTATGCTGGCCCACGATCGAGCACGTCTCAGGCAGTTGTGTGAGATGGGGGTGGGTGGCGTACTGGATTGCTATGGTGCGTCGAACGACGCCGAGTTCTTCGCGGTTGCGAGCGAAGCATTCTTCGAAGCTCCGCAGGACCTGGCAGTCCAGTGGCCAGATCTGCATCAGTTGCTGGGCCACATCTACTCGGTATCTTGATCGCGGTTCAAAAGCTGGGTCGGAAGGGTCCGCATCTTGCCGCGTCGACTCTTCTTAATGGGCGCAACGCTTTGTCACACTGCATTTTGAGTTTGCACGCGATGCCAGCGAACGGCGAACAAAATGGAGCCAACAACAACGGACAATAGCCCACCAAACATGGCACCCCAAATCGAACCACCGACCCAAGCGTAGCGCAACATGGGGCCAGACGAATCGGGAACGCCAGTAAATGTACTGCGATAGAATTCTGGACTCAATGTCGCGAGTCCCATGGCGACAATGCCGCCAGCGGCCCAGCAGCAGTAGATGGCCACGACCATCGCGAGAAGATGCCGGAATGCGAACGGGAATGGACAGCTTGCACGCGACACGATGCCCACGACCAAAGTGAACACGACCGAGAATATGACCCCGTAGATCAGGCCTTCGAAGATTCCTTGGGCGATGCTTGCACGCCAGACCTGTTCAACATCGTGCCATCGCATGATATTGCGAAAGTACTCAGGGCTGACGGCGCCATTCACCGCATTTGTTGATGCGCCGACGACAGCGCCGCCAACGACCGCGGTTGCGGCGATCAAGAGCAACGCGACGGGCTGAGACTGTTGGGTTTGTGGTTTCACTGCATCCATAACGCGGTGGTGTAACTGTATGGTTGCCGTGCTATCTGCCGTAGGCTAAACACTCGCCATATACATTCACTGGAATCAGGGCCATAGCAAACAAGGTCGCCAAGTCAGGTGATACGCGGTGCGGCCGGCGTCGCTACTCCGGTTCAACGTTTCACGACGTCGCGATTATCGAGCTCCATCAAGCAGCTCGGTTTCAGGAATATTCTTCAGGCCCCATCTGGCCAAGTATCGCATCAAAGTCCGCAATTCTTGGCCGCGCGGCGTGAGCAGGTAGAGCGATTTACGTTTGTCGCTCTGATCTACATTTTTCGATACAAACCCAAGGTTTTCAAGTCGTCGCAAACGATCAGACAATACGTTTGTCGCGATTCGCTCAGGCGAGTCTAAAAAGGATTCAAAGTGCCGCTTACCAAGCGCGAGATCTCGCACGACAAGCAGAGTCCATTTGTCGCCGACGATGTCCAATGCGCAGGCTATTGGACAGTCTGATCTTCTGCTTTCGCCACCATTGGTTTGTGCCATACCTTTCCCTTGTTTTTCGCAAGGCATTTTGCTAACCTTTGAATTGCCTTGCAAAACGCAAGTTATCACAAGCAAGCAGGAGTGTCAAAATGGAAGCAGAAAACGTCAAGACATTTGAAGCCGGGCCCCAAAAACACTGGTCAGAGCATAAGTTTGAGATCACGGGTTTGCCGGCCAAGTCCAAGTGTTTTTTAAAGGAGCAGATGGGAATGATCGGCATGGAAGTTTCCCTGAACTCGATGTTACCCGGAGAAACGATGCCGTTCGTCCATCGACACAGAGCGAACGAAGAACTCTATGTGTTTTTGGACGGTGACGGAGAATTTCAAGCTGATGGACAGGTTTTTCCAGTCCAATCGGGGACCTGCGTCTATTGCGAACCCTCAGTACGGCGCTCATGGAGAAACATCGGGGAGAATGACTTGACGTTTATCGTCGTGCAGTCGCCACACCGTGAAATGGCCACATCTCAAGTGTTCGATGGCGAAGTCGTAGATGAACCAGTGCAGTGGTGAACGCAAGCGACCGAACGTTACCCATCACCGAGCCGCCGGAGTGATCATTGCTTCAAAACACACATTTTCGGCGGCCTCGCGTGCATTCGTCTGTTATCTCCGATTCTCGCTTTGGGTCAGTTCTTGAATTAGCTTCCCACGCTTGATCGTCTCAGTCACGCTGTCCGCAGTTGCGCCATGCGACATCCGTTCGCGAATATGGTTGAGTTGATCAGCGGAAACGAGATGTTTTGGAATGTGCACAATGGAACCGTTCCAATGCTCAATAGTCCACAGACCGTCTACATACTCCGTCACTCCGGTTACGCCGTCAAGGAAGAGATACCAGCGAGTCTCTCCAAGCATCACCCCCAGTCCATTGTTCTCAATGGTGACGTTCATCTTTCGGTTTGGAACAACTAGGGGGTCGATTAACCCGATGATCATGCCGCGAAG
Organism: Pirellulaceae bacterium; assembly: GCA_028289675.1. Taxonomy (GTDB): domain Bacteria; phylum Planctomycetota; class Planctomycetia; order Pirellulales; family Pirellulaceae; genus Aureliella. The sequence goes on along the minus strand of JANQOL010000098.1, from coordinate 12,515 downwards.
AAAAAGGCCAAAGAAAACGAAAAGCCCGCCAAACGTGAGAATCGCCATCCATTCAAGTGACACAATCGCAAACGTTGTTCGGATCGCGAAAAACCCAATTATCGTCAACGCAAAAGGAACGTAGAGTGGCCCCCAAATCTTAAGATGTGGGATCAGCCGTTGCATGCGTGTGAGCGAGTAACAGATTGGATTCGCGTCAGTCACTTTCTTTCATCGCGGAGGATAACGCGCCGCGAGTCATCCACTCTGGACATTTGACGTTCGGCACTAGGTGATATCGTTACGAAGGCGGTTCACTCGCTTGTTGGCCTGCGGGGGATCTCGCGGCGCGTTGGCCTGGCGGCCAGAGCCTCACGGCACACCCAACTCCTATTGGCTAGTGGCTTATGTTACGCAAGTTGGCCAAGGCCCCCCGCGCGCCGCACGGGTTGTCAGGCCAAGGGCAGTGATTACCGAGCGGGGACGATAATCTTGGAAGTTAACAAATAGCCGGATTACGGTCCACCGATTTTCTACGCCGCATGATCCCGAATTCGTTTGAAGTACACCAGTTCCGGATCGCCTTCGTCAAGGTTTTCGATGAAGCCACTACGTTTGAATTCAAGCGTTGCGAGCAGCCGCTGCATCGGAGAATTGGATTGATTCGTCGATGTGAACAGTTTGGGTGTGCGGCACTCGTTAACCAAGTGGCGGATCAATTCAGAACCGACTCCTTGACGTCGGAATTGAGGATGGACATAGAGCATTTCGATCCAACCGTTGTCATAGAACTTGTAGTTCAGGACCGCGTACCCCACGACCGTCGCGTCGATGACGGCGACGTGACAAGCAGACGATTTGATCTGCTCGTGGATGAACTGGACTCGCGCGCGGTCGGATGCCGCGACGTGATCGAACGCGACAATCGCGTCTGCATCCGCGATGGTGGCGATTCGCAGTTCCATAGGAGCATCGCGTTTCACAGAACGGCCGCCATAACCCAGTCGCCGAGTGTCATTTGATGTAATTAGATACGCGATCGGCGACCTGGGTTCATGGCTTGGTTCGTCCGCATCTGTTCGGAAAGCTCTTCAGTCGGTCATGACAAAGTACAACACGCCTCCTGCAGGGTCCACGAAAATCGTGGGCATATGGCTCACCTGACCGTTCGCATCACGATACATGTCACCAGTCGAATCTACAGCGCCTTTCAGCCACTCCAGGTCTACGGAGAAACCATGTTCAAGAGATTCTAGGTAGTCGTGATCAAACGGTGATACGGTATTGGTTTCGACATCCACCTCAGGGCCACGCCAGTGCGCGGTAAATTCGGCTACTGCAAAGGCGTCTAGATCCTCGAGTGTACCATCAACCGCATAAGCCATGAACCGTCCCGCAAGCCCTACGGACGAACGTGCGAAACAGATTCTGGTTGCCGAAGGAGGAAGTGATTGCGAGAGTGTTTGGAGGTTAGATGATTCGCCGATTGGCTGCCAGCCATCGCTCTGCACGGGGTGTGCCCGTCCCATGGCGTAGACGTAGTACAAGACCAGTGAAATGCCAATGATCCCGGATACGATGACAACTCGGTCTAACCACTTCAGGACTGGTTGCAAACTAAAGGCTCTTATCGCGGACGCACGGTTGGCATCACCAAGCACAAACGGAAGACTATGACTTTCCTTGCCGCGTGAATGAGCGCTCCGGCTCACGGATTTGTTGCTTAGCTGTTGCCAATCACTGATCAGTTTGAATTACATCAATCGGTGTCGCATCGCCGGGATATGCAGCCAGGATTGTCCTCACGTCATCAACCGGAACGTGTTCCAATTCAAGTCGTGCGAGTACATCTTCGTCCGGCATCATGGATCGCATCAGCACGATTTTGAATACCTCTTTTCGTTTCTCAAGCGGCAGTTCGCGATCATTGCAGTACGAATTGTATGCGACCTGCATGTCTTCCCAGATGCTGATGTTGCGCTCTGGGTCGAGATCTCGCTTGAAGTCGTCAATCCATTTTTCAAGCGGTGTTCCATCGACGTCGGCGAACGTTTCATGGACCGCTTTGATTCGAGCCAGCAGTTCACCGGGCAAATCGCGGTGTAGTGTTGGGCCTTGCTGTATTTCGTTTGGGTCGATCCATTCAACCGTGGACTCAGGCGTAGACGGTGTGCCACCGCAGCCGAGCATGCAAACGAATACGACTGTCAGTGCAGCGAAGCATGTCGTCGTTCGATACCTAAGATTCGCTGTCATGTCTTTGCCAACGCGCCGCGAGTCATTCGCTTTGGATGTTTGCCTTTCGGCACTAGGTGATATCATGCGAAATCGGTTGCACTCGCTTGTTGGCCTGCGGGGAACCCGCGGCGCGTTGGCCTGAAGGCTTGAGTCTCACGGCGCATTCGACGTCTACTGGCTAAGTGTTTCGGTTAAGCAAGTTGACCAAGACCATGCAGCGGAGGGGCCGTCAGGCTAACGTCACCGATAACCTGGTCACCGTGAGTGGTTCTCCATTTGTTCAAAACGCCCAACTCGGCACCTCTGGTTGCTATCCCTCGTCATTGTCAGCTGTTGTCTCGCGATAGTCGTGCTCACCACCTAAGCCCAAAAAACGCCGCCTTGCCCTGCGACGAATGTCTTCTGAGTGAGCAATAACTTGGCCGCCGTTTAGCTTTCGATGAGTCCAGATTGTAGCCAGCAGCGTACCGAGCAGGCAACCGATCGGACCAATCCCGATGAGCAGGAATGAGAGGACACCGCCCGCAGCAGGATCGTCGTGACGCCAAGATAAGAGCATGGCCGCCATGTACAGGATCGCGGCAGGCGTCACGAAACCAGCGGCCGCACCAACAAATGCTGATGCAACGTAAGCGAAGATGCGAAGCGTTCGATTCACGTCATTGCGGATAACGCGCCGCGAGTCATCCGCTTTGGATGTTTGACTTTCGGCACTAGGTGATATTGTTACGAAGTCGGTTGCACTCGCTTGTTAGCCCGCGGAGAGCAGCGCGTTGGCCTGGCGGCCAGAGCCGAATGGCAAACTCAACTCCTACTGGCTAGTGGTCTATGTTACGCAAGTTGGCCAAGGCCCTGCGGCGGCACAGCCGCGGAGGGACTGTCAGACCAACGTCGGCCACCGCAGTTGATTTTCGTTTTCAAAGATCTCGACTCGGCGGCTCCGCGTGAATGGCACTGTTAACGTTCGTAGTATTTGGCGAGTCCGAAGAGACCGTCCGGTAAAGGCGCAAGCTGCCGAATGGCTTCCGTTACTTCGTATGGTGGTGGGTCTTTCTTGAGCCAGGTTGATAGCATCTGCCGCTCATTATCATTGAGTGTGAACAACACAAGTCCTTCGACGCCCAAAGTGTACCGTCCGACAAAAACACATCGGCGGTACTTATGGTCAGCCGGTAGCTGAGCGGCAAATTCATGTCGGAAGTACGGTAGCCATATGGATTCGTGATATTCCGATAGTTTTGTGCGGATGGACTCGCAAGTCTCCTGTGGTATTTGCACCCGCTCAGCCACCGAGGTCAAACATAAGCCAGCGTAGCCGTCGAATTCGATCGCTAACCGATCGAGCCGTTCTCGCTGCGTTGGATCCAAGAACCCATAAAAGTCTGGGTCAATTTGAGATTCGTCGATTTGAAAATTCTCGTTTGGCAGTGTCGCCCGAACAGAATCGGTCACCGCCCACTTATCAGCGATTTTCTTGGATGCAACGATTGTCCGCTGCGCTGCAGTTAGCTGGAGATAATTTGCTAGGACCGGTGAATCAGCTGACGCCTTGAGGATTGAGAGGCGCGTGGTCATGTGTTGGTGAAAAGCCGTGTAAAACGGTAAGCCTCCATAATAGGCCTGTATAGGCACGCTATCACGCAAGTCGTCGGACGAGATTTCCTGTCCCGCCGATGGAAAAGCAGACAGTAGGAAGACTGTTACGAAGGCGGTCGCGATTCTCATGGGCAACCTTCAGCGATAACGATGGAAATAGCGAAGTCGCGTGAGTTGGCATTTTAGCAAAGCGGACGAGCCAACGCGACTTTCGTTCACTCCTTGGTTTCCCTTTCTTCCTCTGTGAGTAAGGCGACAGCTTCGCGCAACTCCTCGCCGCGTACATCCACGAACGCAATCCGCCGGTTCTTATCAAGGACGTAAATGTGCGGCGCTCCAGTGAGATTCCATTCGGCATGGATTCTTCGGCCCTCATCCCACCAACAACGCCAGGTCACTTCCTTCTCCTCGATGACGTCGTTGATGGTGGCAAGCTGCTTATCGCTATTGATTCCAAGGAATGCAAACGCAGATTCCGGATATTCGGATACAAGCGAGCGATACAGGGGGTACGCCTTGCGGCAAGGAACGCACCAGTGGCCCCAAAATAGTAGCACCCTCACCCGGCCATCGTAGTCCGTAAGTTCAAAGTTGGTTCCCGATGTATCATTCCCCGCAATTGTAGGTGCCAGACATCCAATCGTTTTGCGTTTGGCAGCGTGCAGTTCCTGAGCGGCGATGTCGTTTAATGGCCGCTCCCCTAACTTTCGGTCACCCAGCTTGCCCTGTATTTTGTTCAGTAGCTGCAACGCCTCATTCCGAGCAGCTGTTAAATCGAGCTTCAACATTCTCGCAGCATGCTCTGATCCAATCTCTTTCACCACATGGTAGCGGCGCTTTGAAAGTCGTTGGACCGCGGCCGCATCCTCCATGCGCGTGCGAAGAATGCGCGCCAAACAGAGCTTCGCTATGCTTTCCAGTTCATCACTATCGGTATTGTCGATAATGCTCCGAAGTGCGGCCTCGCTAGCGGGAGACGGTCCCGGATAGCCAAAAGCCATACCACGACAAATTTGTGCAAGTTGGTCGTCGTCGAGTTTAGAACCGACGAGATGCTGGGCGGCAGTGAAGCTTGGTTCTCCAGAAAACTTGTTGGTGAGGATCAGATCCAGCGCCATAAACCGGATCGGATCACCGACCTCAGTTGTACGGATCAGGTCAACAACCTCCTGGGCAATCTCCGCAGATTCGTCCCGCAGGTCGGCCAATTCAGAGTAGTATTGTGTTTCGTCGCTATCTCCCCGGGAAAGCTGCACTCTGGTGTTAGTGTTGTTGATATGCCGTCTGAGCAAGTAGTTCCAGTCGCTAGCCGGAGATATGCAGCACGCGAGTGCTACCGAAAGAAAAGCGAAACACCTAACAGTCATTTGCGCGACCTGAATTCTCGGAAGGCAGAACGGTTGGATTACCCCAGTTCGCTGGCACGATAGTCTAGTAAATCGGACGGCTTCGCGAACTTGAGTTCAATCCGTGGTTCGTCGGATTCGTGCCGAAGCCGCTTGCCACCCAAAAAAGTCGCCGAGTTCTTTCGCAATTCTGATTGCCTGTACTTCGCTTGCGGGCTGATGAAGTCGAACACTTCGAGTCTTCGTCTCGCCAACGCGAGTAAACGTTGAACAACCAGAAACCGTGAACGCAGGAAACGAATTCGAAACACCGAAAAGCGAACTCGCCCCGTGCCCTATAGTGTTATGACTCATTTTTTTGAGTTGACGTTGCATTGCGAGCTACTGACCGCGCACCCATTTGTCCGCGCACCTTTTTCGACCGAGCACATCATGAATTGCGGTCTTTGATCGTTCGATTGTCGAGCGCCGAATTGATGATTGTTTTCGGCGGCACGATGGACGTTCGATTCTCAAATTCACCTTATTCAGCGATGACGACAATTCGGAATCAGTATAGTCCTCGTCCCAATTCCCGAAGCATCAATCCGAAGGGCCACCACACAACAACGAGCAAAACACAGATGCCAACCGTCACCAGTATTGATTGTTTGCGGCGGACCCAAACCACCCAGCCCATGAATGAACACAACACGACAAAACTGACGAAGCCAAGTCCGTTGCCACCGACCATGAGGCCGAGAAATGCACCGAGAATCATCGAGGCGATCGTGCCAGTGATTTCTACCAGCAAGTTGCGCGATGGAGCAGTTTGGGCGTCGATGTCTTCCTTTTCGGTGGCCATCGTCTTTACCGCATAACGGTGCGCGTCACTGGGCCCCGTGAGTTGGGCATCCATTCGAGAAACCAACGGGCCTTCGCGTGGACGCGATGGTTATCCGCCGTCTACTGAATCACCTTGCCAATTCGATCCCACGCAATCGAGCCACTTTGATACTGCGGAGGACGCGAATCTTCAACAAGTTTGCGGGGCCGTTTGGCGTGAACCGGCCCCAGTGCCTGTGTTTTCGGTACCCTCATACGGGTAACGTTGTGATTGACCGGATTGCAAGCACCGAGTTCGTGCGAGACTTCTACCGCAGCTGACAATCCCGGTCCAATCACCTGTTGTCGTCTCGGCTCACTGGACTTGCAAGGGCGGTAGCTGCGACTCCAAGTGAATGCTGCCAGCGGCATCACGCGTCACCTCGGGGCGAAGGCAAAGCAAGGAACCAACACTGCTGCCAAGACAAACTCCGATTCACCAACCAGCATCCAGACAAAAAAATGGCAAAACACCAGGTAAGCTATCCCGAAGGAGTCGCTGAGCCATCCTGTTGGTCGGAAACGTGGTGTAACACCACGCTCTACTACTGGTCCGAGATCAGCAGCGCCAAAGCCTGAGTCTCCATCGGCACCCAAACTTCTGCACCGGTGGCAGCGAAGCACCGATGTTGTTGCAATCAACCGCAAGTAAATTCGAGGTCAATCACAACGTTGCTACCACGGCAGGGATGCCGAGCGGCAACGTCACGCGCCACCGAGCCACCGGAATGATGTCTGCTTCGAAACACACGCTGTCGGTGGATTCGCGTGCATCGTTCTGTTATCCGCCGTTTCGTTGTGATGGTTTTTCGATCTCGCCGTCAGGGCGAGCAACGTATCGAATTCCGTTGGAAATAAAAGTGTAATCAACACCGGAACTACGGGCGTGTTCTTGAGCCGCACGAACGGACGCCCGAAACTGATCAATCAATGCGTCGGCCTGTTCGTACAATTTGACGTCTGGTGATTTTTCAATCATTGGTTTCTACAATTGACTCGAATAAATCGAAATGATGTCGAATCCTAACAATGGTGCTTCGATTGTTTCCAAACGCGACGTTTTCTGGTGCATTCCCTGAATTACAGACGAGCAACCAGAAATCGGCCAACATTCGATAAGTGTGCCAGAAATTGATGATTGCCCGAGAGAATCGTCGACGAATATCTGTTTCTGGCACATCATGCCCCCTAATTGAACTCTTTGACGCACACGCTCGACACATGAATCAGCAGAGTCAAGGAATACGAAAACGATTGTGACACGGTATCCAGCGGATTTAGCCGTTCCAATCAAGTGTCGTATTGTTTTCCAGCGAGTGTCGATTCAACAACCAGAGAGTTCCGTTTCGCGATAGATTCCCGAAATTCGGACAGAAATCGACGTGACGCTTCGATGCGAGCTGCCGACGGATCGTCAGGAGAGAGTTGGAAAGCGATTGCATCAGCGCCAAGATACCGGATACCAGTATGTCGTGAGTGATCAATTGCGAAAGTTGACTTTCCCGATCCGTTCGGACCGCCAACAATGATCAGGTTCGGAGCATCCATGCAGCATCAATTCTCCGGCGGCTAACGTATGGCATCAGCCGGTTGCGACGATTGATGCTCAATGTGAAAACGCGCCGCTCGCAGCTCGGCGGCATTCTGTTGTTATGCCGCGCGTGTGAAGTTGTTGATCGCGTTGGCGGTCTCAATTGGGTGTGACAGTGGTAAGGCGTGACGCCCATGCGGGATTACAGTGTCAGGTTTAGTGTATCGGACTGGAAAAGTGGTGTCAGCATCGCCATGAACATGTAGGATTGGCGATGCAATGGGAGTGCTCGGCGACCAATCTAAAACAGCAGATGTCGCCCACCGATGCCATTTGCCGGATGCGCCTGATAGCTTTGTAAGCCGTGCGGTGGATGACGTGCGAATCGACGTTGGGATGCACTTTGCTGAACTGCCAACAGCGTTCAGTACTCTAGAGGCGTGGCGACCACCGAGCACACGCCACAATCGGAGACACGGTGGTAGTTGTGATGGTTTTTGAATGCTGGCGATCACGATACATCCTGCGGGTTGAACGATACGTGCGATTTCCTGAGCGAGAATCCCGCCAAACGAAACGCCACCGATAAAGCACTGATCGGAAAACAGTGGTGCCATCCGTTTGGCGTAATCATTCAAGGACTCGTTCGGCTCGGGGTCGATGAACGGGACGACCTGAGCGTTTGGCAGCAGCGGCAACAGCTTGGAGTAGACCGGGTACTGCGGAGTCATGCCGGGAAGCAAATAGAGCGGCAACGTGTCATCGGTCACGGGGCAGCCTTTCCGGCAAAACGGCCACGTCACCGCGGCCCGTGAGTTGGGCACCCATTCGAGAAACGAAACCAACGGGCGTCCGAGTGCACGCGATGGTTATCCGCCGTTTACTGAATCACCTTGCCAATTCGATCCCACGCAATCGAGCCACTTTGATACTGCGGAGGACGCGAATCTTCGACGAGTTTGCGGGGACGTGACCAAAAGATGCGCGTCGCGATGCCACGAAAATCTACATTTGGTATTGGGCCTATAAATCGGCTATCCATAGAACGCCGCCTGGCGTCACCAAGTACAAAAAAATGATTCGCGGGAACGGTGATTCGCTTCATGTTTGCCAGGTCACGATACGAAGGTAGATCACCCTCGAAGTTTGCATACGGCTCATCAATCACATCGTTATTTAGGTAAACCGATTCGTCCTTGAACTCAATCGTGTCACCCCCAAGTGCCACCACACGCATTACATACAGCGGGCTAGCAGGGCCTTTGCTGTGGAAAACCACCACGTTTCCGTAGTCAATGGCATTAGTGCCGTGAACGAGTTTGGTCGTCAAGATCCTGTCGCCTGGAGTGATGGTAGGGTTCATCGGCCCCGTCCGCACCAGAAATGTATCGGCGATGAAGGCTCTACGGAACTCGGAAACTAATTCTATTGCCAGAAAATAGGCAACGAGGACAAGCGGGTAGATCCACCATCGCTGGTACCAATGCAATGGCTCGAGTCGAGCTTGCTTCGCGCATCGAAAGGCATCGACAATCAGAAAGATAGGCCAGCAAACCAACGCGACCATCAAGGAATTGAAAGCGGCACGCCCGTCCGGAAGCGAGATCGCGATTAGGGCGGCGAGGGGAATTAGAACCAGCGTGATGATGCTCAGCGCAACGAATCGTCGTCCTCTCCCAGAATAGAGTTGCCCGAGCGGCCCGCCGAGTAAGCTGAGAATCGCCGCAATCGCAGGGCGTCGTGGTTGAAGGTTTAGGTCGTTCATTTCAGTCGGAGAACGTTGGCGTTCACCGGGCCGGTTGTTCGTTAATCAAGCAGTGCGGCGTAAACCGGCTCCGGTGCCTGCGTTTTCGGTACCCTCTTCCTGATAAGGCGGCGTTCAGCCGGTTCAGGGGAATTGGGTTGTTGTGCAACGTAGAGCGGCCACCGGAACTCGGTTGCAACGCTTGATTCGTCCGTTTCGCGTCAGGGCCGACTGGGATAAGCCGCAACACGCTGCAGTTTTTCCGATGATTGTCGGAGTTTTGCGATCCCGGCAGGAGTAGCATTGGTGTCAATTAGGTCCAGAGACATCAGATTTGGGAGGTTTTCGAGATTTGCGAGGCCCTTGTCAGTAACTTGTGGACTCTTGATTGAGAGTGTCTCAATGTACGGGAATTGATGCAGTTTTTCGAGCCATACATCGTCAATCTTCGGGTCGTCCAAGTGGACATAGACGGCCCGTTCAGACACGAAATCTCCAGCAAGTTGTCGCAAGAGGTATTGCCCACGTGGTTCGGTATAGATTTGTACGCCAGTACCCGATAGCCGCTGAATACGTCTTCGTTCCACAATTGACGGAAGTACAAACGCACAAGCTACGGCGCAAACGCCGGTGAGTATCAGTGAACTTCTTAGGCTGATTCGTAGTCGCATGTAGCGCTGAAACCTTACGGACGAACGTTGTGATTGACCGGCTTGTACGAATCGAGTTCGTCTGTGAATTCTACCGCGTCTGACAATCCCGGTCCAATCACCTGCTGCCGTCTCGGCTCACTGGACTTGCAAGTGCGGTAGTTGCGACTCCAAGTGACTGCTGCCAAGGGTATCACGCATCACCTCGGGAGCGATGGCAAAGCAAGGAACCAACACTGCCGTCAACACAAACTTCGATTCACCCGCCAGCATCCAGACAAGAAATGCCAGAACACCAAGTAAGCTATCCCGCTGGAGTCGCTGGACCATCCTGTTGGTCGGAAACGTGGCGTACCACTACGCTCTACTACTGACCCAAGATCAGCAGCATCAAAGCCTGAGTCTCCATCGGCACTCAAACTTCTGCACCGGTGGTAGCGCAGCACCGATGGTTGCAATCAACCTCAAATGAATTCGAGATGAATCACAACGTTGCCTCCGCGGCACGGATACCAAGCGGCAACGTCACTCGTCACCAGGAACGCGCGAAAGATCTTCAACTTCCAACGCCCCAATCGCTTACTCCGGTTCCCTCGCTTGCTATTTCGCAGTGTCGGGAATGCGGTCAACCCACCAGACTGACTCTACGGGAATTGCCCACATGCCGCGACCAACAGGCTCGATGATCGAGTTCGGTACCCAACCGTACAGCAATCCGCTGTGGCCAGTTGTTGAATCGTGTGCGACCCAAGTGTCCCAACCTGGGATATCCGCCAGATCGAAAAACCCGTTTGAGATCTCTGTCGCAGCCTGGCATTCGTCAGAGTCGAAGTTGGTGCAGTAAAAGCGACCATTGAACTGGCAGAAGTCGACAGGCGGAAGAATCAGCTTTCGTTTGCGAACCAGCTTGCATCGCCGCTTGCAGATGTGTTCGATCGCTTGCGAAATCGCAGCCTTGTTGCCGTGCAGTGAGCGCAGACATGCGTGCGGGTCTTCGGAGGCAAGGACATCAGGGCAAAGGTCAGTTGACCGGGTCGATGACACAAGATCGTCAAAACGAATCGCGTGTTCGCACCAAGCTGCAGTTTGTCGTAGATGCAGCGCAGTACGCCGATTCATTCTTCGTCCAAACAACGTCCGCGATCACCGGGTCCGGACGATAGATCTTCCATTTCAAAACCACGCGCAAGCCGGACTTCGCGTGCATCGCATCGTTCTGGCCCGTGTTCTTACCCACGCTGCAGATTATAAGGTTGTTGTTCTGAATCGCAACAGTGATATTGCAACCAGCAATGGGAATCCCAGCCACAAACATGCAAGCGAAATCAAATGTGCATAGTTGTTGCCGGAAACGGAGGCGAATTCAAGACCTTCACGGCCCATAATCCGGAACCCAATCGCTTTGTCTACGATTGAGGTGTTCCAAAGGAGAACTCCAAGAAGCACGGCCATCACGATCTGGGAGTTGGTAGTCAACCCGTATTGATTGCGAGAAACATGTGTCACTGAAGCGAGGAATAGCCCAAATAGCGGCCAGGTCAAAATCGACGCCCAGAAATCGAAGGTTGACGACAACGATCGATAAATCGATATGTGGTCCTCGGCAAAAAGTCGGAACAACAAGTAGACCGGGCAGAAGGTCACAATTGCGAATACAAACGCTCGAACCGTTCTCGGACGCCTAGCTTTCTCTGTGCCGATCGCCTCTTGTTGCGTGCGTTCGTATGGATTGACGTTGACAACCATTTAGGACCAGAACGTTGTGCTTGACCGGATTGTAAGAACCGATTTCGTCCGAGAATTCTACCGCGTCTGACAATCGCGGTCCAATCACCTATTGCCGTCTCGGCTCAATGGATTTGCAAGTGCGGTAGTCGCGACGCCAAGTGAATACTGCCAACGGTATCACGCATCACCTCGGGAGCGATGGCAAAGCATGGAACCAACACTGCTGTCAGAACAAACTCCGACTCACCTACCAGTATCCAGACAAGAAAATACCAAAACATCAAGTAAGCTATCCCGAAGGAGTCGCTGAGCCATCCTGTTGGTCGGAAGCGTGGCGTAACACCACGCTCTACTACTGACCCAAGATCAGCAGGCTCAAAGCCTGAGTCTTCATCGGCACCCAAACTTCTGCACCGGGGGTAGCGAAGCACCGATGCTGTTGCAGTCAACCGCAAGTAAACTCAAGGGCAATCACAACGTTGCCTCCGCGGCACGGATGCCGAACGGCAACGGCAGGGTTGACCGGGCACGAACGGAAGCCTTTGATTTCAGTTGCCGCGTGAATGAGTGTTCTGGTTCCCGGCTTTATTCTCGGACGATTGACGTTAGATTTCGAATCTGGTTCGAGTTTGCTGTTGTGGTTTGTTTCGGCCAACGACAATTCCAACGTCATCCCACATTTCGCCAGAAGGCAATTGCACCAGCTCGATGCATCTTCGTGCAATTTCATAGAATTCGGTTTGATTCGATGAAAGAGGCGACAACTTGACAAGTAGGTTCTCCTGGTAGTGCAAAACACGGCGTAGCCGAGCCGGCTCGCCAACAGTAACTCCCAGGAG
>JANQOL010000090.1 GCA_028289675.1 Pirellulaceae bacterium | reverse complement strand
AGTCTAAGCTTTCGCAAGTGCCGAAACTGGGTCGATCGAACCGAAAACTAGCACAATCGTCCAACAACAACAGGTTTCTGGGGTGTTTCTTGGCCAGTCAAAGCGACGTTGGCCAGCGGGTCACCATGATCACGTCATCGTCGCATGACAAGTGCTGAAGAGGCAGGGGAAGACTTCACAACTCGTCGCACCGCCAAAAGTCTCACGTTGTCTGGGTGACCTGTGCGAATCTGCGACGACTCTGCCGTCCTGCCTAAAGCAAGTAGTCATTGGACTGGAGTCTTGGATGTCCGGAATCGCTTTGCTAAGGCAATCTTTCTCATGGAGTCTTCTTACATCCACGGGAGAGAAAAATGAAGCGTTACAGTAGTTTGATTTTGGCGGGACTTCTACTCGTGTTGTCATTGGGGTCGATCGGCGTTGCTCAGACGGGGCCGGATGGCGTGGGAGTCGAACATCTTATCAGCCACACTCGCGGCGATGGCTACGACTCCTACTTGTTCGAGAAAGACGGCAAGTCATACATCCTGGAATACGACCATGCTTCGGACACAGCCTGGTGGACCGTCCTGGAATACGTGGAAGGGTCGGGAGGGGGCATCGGAGGTCCTGTATTGGATGAAAGCATCGATCTCCTTGTTCTGCTTGCCAAACTAAATGGCGGAGAAATGGAAAACCCAGCTCGAACGCCGTTTGATCAATGGATGCAGCACAGCGAGCTTGGCATCGCTCCACTCCACAATCCGGTCGTGGCAACGCCTGTCGATGGATTCGAAGGATCGCAGCGCGGCGGGTTGGGCATGCCCGGCATGGGGATCCAAGAGACGTTACGACGGTGGGCAAATGGATCTGGAGGTAAGGGAGACAACGGTAGTGATTCGCCTGGGCCGCACGACGGTCCCGACAACTACTGGGATGAGGCGTTGCCTGGACCGGCCGATCTAGTCAACCCGGTCATGAACACCGTTCCTTATCTGAGCGGGTTTGCGACGGTTGCGCGACGAGCTTTCGAGTGAGCCGCACCCGTTCTGTGCCTGGTAGCCAAGCGACAGGAAACTCGATCGGCGTCGGCAGACTAGCATCACCAAGGTTTAGGTTGCTATCAGCCAATCCCCGGGTAGATTAAAGACACGCGGCAGAACCTCGGCACCAGCATTCACGGTCCGATACGCAGGACCTCATGGCAGCAGCTTTCAACCTTTGGCTGTCGATACTGGCAAGTCGTCCGCGATCCACAGCGCTGTCCGGGCGTGATCCAATACTCGACAGCCCCACCTCACGTGTTGTGTGGTAGAACCGGCTTTCAACGGCCAGCAATCAGGGGTCCTGCGAGCTAGGAATCATCGACGGGTGAGATTGTATGACTGCCAAACGCATGTGCTACGTAGCGATCATCGCGGCAATCGGTGTCACGCTCACCTGGTTTCGGGACAGCCCTAGGCCGCGGCCCCTCACTGTCACGCCTAGCGGCTTTCTTGTCGAATCGGTTGTGAACCCTGCGACGTACTCTTCGCAATCCGTGGAGTTCCAGCTGTCAGTCAACCCAACGGATCGATATGGGCGTGGGGCCGCCGACTACACGATGACAAGAAATGGTAATCAAGTTTGGGCTGCGCGGCTTCCGTACACGCTGTTAAGTGTCAAAGTTACTGACCTAGGAGAAGTGATCGGCAGTTCTTACAGCCACGGTGTTGAAGGTTTCGGCCCCAGCAACGGGTCGGGCGATTTTCGAGTGGTCATCCTCGCTCCCGACGGGGCTCCAAGACTCAATGAAACTACCGACCGGCAACCAAGCAACTTCCTACACACATCTCCGAACCCGATTTCAACGGGACTACTCGTAGACGAGATGAATGATCGAGTGATTTTCCGAATCGCCGACCCAGACGTCAATCGTCGTAGCGAAACATGGTGGATGTATGCACTGTCCACTGGCAAACCATTGGGGCATCTGAATCCCATCGACAAAATAGATGACACCGAACACCTTAGCTATCTCATTGATGCCCGCGTTATCTCCGGCACTCCTCTAATCCTATTGCATTGGTGGCAGTATCAATATCCAGATCCCAAAGGACTGAGTCGCTCTTGTATCGACGGTCGCTTTGCAATATTGGACGAGAACGCCGCCCAAGTCTGGGAGTTAGACGTACCGCGCGACTACGTCATCGAAGACGACGAAGATGCTCAAGATCGACTGGTCAACTATGTCCAACTGCAGGGCGCAATTCTTAGCACCGAAGATCCGTCAAGCTTCGACCTGTTCTTTGCCTCAGAGTCACAGAGGGTCACGTTTCGTGTAGCCAAGACGACTGGCCGGTGGCAAATCGATGAGGTTGGCCGACGCCCCGTCAGGCTTGAGGACTTGCTGGACGAGACAACTGCTGTACCTGTCGAGGACATCCAGCTCACGCCAATTCAGTTAGTCGGTCAAATCCAGCTCGAATCGATGCGTCAAGAATCGCCGATTCACAGTTTGACAAATTTCACTTTTGGCGATCGCGGTCAAATCGGCTTCATACGCCATAACCATGATGAATCGGATTCTTTTGTCCTGGTGGACGAAATGGGTGGTGTTGTGTGTGACATCCGGTTGAAGATGACTGCCGATGAAAAAGCTCGCTGGAACTCGTGCACTTGGATCTCAGGCAGACGGTTTCTTTTGACGCGATCCGAGTACGGGACCGAGAAGAGTTCTCACGCGTGGTGGATTGATGCCGAGGAGGAAACAGCGTCGCCAATCGCCGATTTTCGGTCACCGCCAGTCGAGCGATTGCAGAGATTTTCCGATGGTGGTTTTGTGGCACTGGCCACGATGCGCTACAAGTACACCATGACCGATGGCTTGTACGGTTTTGACAAGAACGGACAATTGAAATGGCAAATCGAATCGGTGGCCGACGATGATCCTGGACGGCTGTTTAGTCCAGAAGACATTGCGGTAACGCCTGATGATCAAGTTGCCGTACTAGACAACATTCGCAATACGATACAGTTATTTGATCGAAATGGTGACTACATTCGTGTCATTGACCTCGAGTCGACGTGGCAACGAGAACCAAACTACTTGACTGGGATCCGAGCCGTCCAAGACGGGTTTGTCATTCGCGACTTCAATGGATCACCACCTTACGTCATGACGGATCGAGATGGGGTCGCTAGAGGCGGTATGCACCTGAAACTGAAGAGCGGACGACGGCTCGACGAGTCGTGTTTCGCAGTTTCACCCGGCGGATCCATGTGGGCCTCGGACGGTGAGGCGATCTTCAGGTTAAACCAGGATGGTGTGGCAGATCGTGTGCTCGGAATCTCGCCCGAAACGGATCAGCTGACGAACATTGCGGGTAGCATGGTCGATGCGTCCGGTCGAATCTATCTGGTTGAAAGCCGCAATGCCAAAGTCCACATCTTTGAGTCGAGTGGAGCTCGCGTGAACGTATGCGTTCCGGCTCCGGACGATTTCAGCTCCGAATTGTATGACACCTCTATTTCCGTAAGCGACTCGGGTGAGATCTTGCTTTGCGTCGACGACATTAGGGGATCAGGAAGCTTCGTCAAATTCTCATCGACTGGCGAGCGGGTGGGACACCTAAAGCTGGACCTGCACACGGATCATGTGCAGTATCAACCGACGACTAAAAGGAGACTGGCGCTCACCTACGAAAGTGCCGTCTTCCTTGATTCGGAAGGCAAAATCGCCCGCGAAATAGCTCGACGACCCAGCGGTGATTGGCTCACTCAGCCGTCCCAAGCGTGTTTCGCACGCGACGGCTCCTTCACAGTTCTTGATTCGCAGACGATTAATGTCTACGCGGTCGATGGTGCTCCCATTCGTACGATCGTGTTGCCGAGCATCGTAGGTGACTTTCCACGACTTGCATTTGATGGAAACCAAGTGGTAGTTTCCGGAGAAGGCTACGTGGTGGTTTACAACCGCGACGGTCGTTTGGTCAAAGCGAGTGAACTGGCGTTGACTGACGATCACTTCCAACCGCACATTGTCACCGGCGGGCAAGAGCTGCTTATTGTTCCAAGTACAGGAACGACACTGCACCGTGTCGCTTTGCCGTAGCATCCGCTGTTGGACCAACCGAATGGCAACGTCGGCCTCTAAATCAATGACGCGGCCAATTTGAAACACAGAGGCGCGGAGGACGCAGAGAAGACCGTGGCCGGTCGCTCCTCCGAGGACTCCGCGCCTCTGCGTTTCTTGACTTTCTTCCAATACGGACGGTCGCTGCGACTGAATTGCTTTGTCTAGTGATATTGCAGTATCATCACTGGCGCGGTGATGCTGAATACCGCATCGATCGCGATAACTGTCATCGCATGACGACGCCTTACGGTGTGGTGCGCAATTGGGTCAAACCCACAGCAACCGCTGTGCCTTTATGGAAACCAACCCCTACGAACCCATACGAAGCGACGAACAGGATACCTGGCCTGGTCGCGTAATGGGTGTTGAAGATGGTTGCTTGGTTTTGGAAGATAA
>JANQOL010000039.1 GCA_028289675.1 Pirellulaceae bacterium | reverse complement strand
GACGCGACCGCGCGGAGTCTCCAAGACGCCCAAGCGCGCATCGGAGTACGCGTCTGAAACGATCAGCTGGAACGCAAATCCTTCCGCCATGAACGCCCCGCGATCAGTCGCCGCGTAGCTTCAGGTTCATGGCTTCCAACTTGGCGCGAACTTCGTTCAAACTGGTGACACCAAAGTTCTTGGACTCCAGCAAGTCATCACCGGTCTTCCGAATCAGCTCTGAGATCGTGTTGATACCCAGACGAACCATACACTTCCGAGCACGCACTGACAGGTTGAGATCGGAGATTGGACGATCCAACACGGCTTGCTGGTCGGGAGTCATGCCAGTCGTGTCCAAGGGTGGATCCGGCTCGCGTTGCTGGTCCGCCAACTGGCCCAACGAGAGGCCCTTTGAAGACAGCATTTCGCGGATCTCGACCAGGCTGGTCTCGCCAAAGTTCTTGCTGGACAGCAACTGCTGCTCAGTCGTGCGGACCAAGTCACCTAGAGTTTCGACGCCCATCTTCTGCAGACAATTGCGGCTGCGAACGGACAGTTCGAAATCGTTGACGGACACGCTCAGCAACTGACTTAGACGCTCGTTTTGGCGTGCTGTGTCCTCGTCGTAGTAGACGTTGCCGGAAGCCGACGCGTCTTTCATGTACAGTCGAGCTCTGGGGTGGTCCGGGAAGACGTCTAGCACGCGTTTGTAGCAGGCTTGCGCCTTGGCGAAATCATTTCGGTCTTCGTAGATCACGCCCAAATTGACCAGCGTGCCGATATGGGCCGGGAAGCAGGAAGCTGCACGCTCGTACAGATTGAGAGCCTCGCCGTCATTGCCCTTGCGATCACTTTCTAGCGCCAGGCCGAATAGCGCTCCGGGATGATGGTCGTCGTACTGCAGCGCTCGGTTGTAAAGTCTCAAGACCTCGTCAAAGTTGCCGTCACGCACTGCTACGGTGGCACCGCGCTGGTAATTGTATTCCGCCGTTTGCTCGGAAGGGCCGAAGATGTTGTCCAGGATGTCCATTGCCTTTTGCAACTCGCCCTGGTAGCGCAATACTTCGGCGGCCGCTACCTGACATTGATCGCCATCGTATCCGGCCGCCCGGGCGGCATCGAAATTTGCGATCGCATCTTCATAGCTTTCCAGCTGGAAACAGGTCTTGGCCAAGTAGTACAGTGCCAGCGCACCGCCGTCGGCATGGGACAGCGTTTCCTTGGCATCGTCAAACTTGCCGACCAAGTACTGGCTGACGCCCAATCGGACGGCTTGGGCTGGACTGCGGTCCGTGATTTGCGCCAATTCGTTGACCGCGTCTTTGAGGACGCCAAGCTGGCTGTAATCCTCGGAAATCGTCTTGCAAATCTGCTGAATTTCCGCCGGTCCAAAGGAGTGGTTGGACACGACCATGTCGTGCACATCTAGCGCCGAAGCTTCCGTCATCCTGTGAGGACTCCTGGTTGAAAGTTGTGTCGCGCCGTTTTGCCGATGGGCTTGGCACGAAGGGTGAGCTCAAGAGCCAGCGGCGGGAATCGAACCCGCAACCCCCGCATTACGAATGCGGTGCTCTGCCGATTGAAGCTACGCTGGCGACCTAAGCCAAAGGCGTTGGCCTACTTAGGCGGATTTGACAAAAATTTAACCGGATTTTTCGGATTCGGTCAATAGGCTCCTGCCGCGGCCAAATCCGAGGGCTGGGCGTTGGAGCTGGCTTGCAGCACGGCGAAAGAGGCTTGCATTACAGCGAAAGCTCTGCGCGATCGCTCGATGGGCCCGCAACCGCGTTCAGCGCTTGCCTGCGGCTGGCATTGGTGTGTTTGCTCGTTTGCGTGTCAGACAAGGACAATACGTAAGCTGTTAAGTCCACGGCTTCGGCGTCCGACAGGCCGCCAGCCGCTGGATGCGGAGTACCAGGAATGCCCAGCACGATCCTGCGGAATACGTCCACGGGCCGCCGCCCGCCTCGAAACGGTTCACGGGTTAAGTTTCGGGCCAGCAACGGACGGCCTAGCGAATCGTGAAATAAGCGCGTTGCACTAGGCGATCCATCCACCGAATGGCAGTTCTGG
>JANQOL010000031.1 GCA_028289675.1 Pirellulaceae bacterium | reverse complement strand
CCACAGATCACGCCGTCATCCCGCTAAACCGAGTGCAGCGCGCCAGCAGCATCTATCCCCGACTTCTAGCCGCGGGACTGCAGGCGGTGGCGGCATTGTTGGCCATTTACGTCGCCCGGTCGTTCAGCTCAACCTACCTGCAGTTATTGGGCAGGCATCCATGGCTGTTCTGGATCCAGCTAGCCGTTCTGTGCTGGTTGTTTCTGCCACTACTGTGGCCCAGTTGCCTACTGTTGGTGACGGCCCTGGCGATGGCCATTGGCCAATATGCGGATTATCGGCGGGCTACGCAGTATCGGTAGCGGCAACCAGGAGTTCTTGAGTGCGACGAACTTGACAAAAGTTGACGCTGCGTCAAAATATAGGCATGGAGACACTTTCACGCAAACAACGCGAGATTTCAGACCGTGAGCGGCAGATTTTGGCCTTGGCACGACCCATCCTGGTGCACGAAGGCTATCAGGCGCTGAGCATGGATCGGTTGGCGGCGCAGATGGAATACGCCAAAGGCACGCTCTACAATCACTTTCCAAACAAGGAGGAGATCGTAGCGGCCTTGGCCATCGAGTCGTTGGAGCTACGTCGGAAGATGTTCGAGCGAGCTTCCTTGCTGAGCCCAATTTCGCGGCATCGAATGATGGCCATAGGCTGTGCCTGTGACCTCTACACCCAGGAATGTGCGGAGCACTTCGCTGTCGAGCAAATGCTGAGAAACTCAGTGATTTGGCAAAAATCCTCAGAAAAACGGCAAGTGCTGATCCAGCAATGTGAGATGCGAGCCATGTCCGTTGTGGCCGGAGTGGTGCGGGACGCCGTAGCCGCAGGGGACTTGACGGTGCCTGAACATATGAGCGCCGAGGAATTGGTATTCGGGTTTTGGTCACTGACTTACGGAAGCCACGCCCTGATCGCTTCCAGCCCATCGCTCTCGGAGGTGGGAGTGAACGATCCGGTGCGTAGTATTCGGTACCACGGTTGGACATTGATGAATGGGTATCAATGGAAGCCATTCATCAGTTTTGACGAGACGGAATCTTTGATGCATCAACTTGGCGAGAGGATCTTCGGCGATGAGCCAAACTAGCCAACCGGCCGCGTCTTTTTTTACTCGATTTTTGACGTCTGGTCATTTATTGGCGCGGTGGATAGTCGGGTTGTTGGTGATGGCTGGGCTGGTTGCCGCTGCCTATCAAGTCGGCACGACTGCTCGTCAAGACGCATCGCCGGCTGCGGAAGCCGGAGCAACGGAGGTAGGCGAACAAGCCCGCCGGCTGGCGGTGCGCATCCGGCCGCTGCATTCCGCTGGACCCGACTTTATGTTGCAGCAGTATACGGGCATCGTGGCACCTCGACGAAGCAGCGAGTTAGCGGCCAAATCCGTGGGCCGGGTGGAGTCAATCGAAGTCAAACTGGGAGATCGGTTGCAGCCACAGCAACTTTTGATCCGACTGGACACCGCCCAGCTAACTGCTCAAGAAGCGGTCGCGGCGGCCAGTCTAGCGGCAGCGCAAAGCCGGTTGGAAGAATTGACTCGAGGGCCTCGGACCGAGGACATCCAGCAGGCTGAATCTCTCGTGCGCGAGTTGCAGGCCAATTTGGAATTGAGCAAAGCCAACTTCGAACGCTTGACTCAGCTGCGGAACTCATCCGCGATTTCTAAACAGGAGTACGACGAAAGCCGTTTCGCACTGAATGCCATGAGCGCCAAGCTGGCCGCCTCCGAGCAGGCGCTCGCGCTGTTGGAAGCTGGGACGCGGCGCGAGCAGCTGCAGTCGCAAAAGGCGGTCGTGCAAGGACTCGAAGCACAACTAAAACGGATACGTGCCGATTTGAGTGACCAACATATTCTCGCGCCCTTTGAAGGCTTTGTGCAAGCTCGCTATGTCGATGAAGGTGCCGTTGTGTCGCCCGGGCAAGCACTGCTGCAGGTGGTCGAGGCAGCGCCCTACGAGGTGCGGGTTGGATTGCCAGCAGATCTGGTAACGGATCTCACGGAAAG
>JANQOL010000855.1 GCA_028289675.1 Pirellulaceae bacterium | reverse complement strand
CTATGACATCGTGGTGTTGGATCCTCCATCGTACGGTCATGGCCCCAAGGGACAGCGGTGGGACATTGCACGCGACTTGCTCCCGCTGCTGGAGAATTGTCGTCAGTTGAAACCCGACGGCGCTCGCGAGTGGACTTGGCTGCTGACCGCACACTCCAGTTCACCGGCCGCGATCGAATTGGCGCGATGCGTCCAGCGGCTGTGTCCAGGGGCCAACGTGTCTCACGGTCGCAACACGCTTGACGATGCAGCTGGTCGCGCTTTGGATGCTGGTTTCTTCGTTCGTTGCATTGATGCTAGCTAAACTGACTGGAGACGTAGTAACACCTGGTTGCTCTGGTTGGTTGTGGACGGCTGAACGCGAAGAAGGCTCGCCAATGCCGCTGAAAAAAATCATCAGCGACACCGGGCAATGTTCGCTTTACACGAATTCGGGAATGTTTCACAATGCTTCGTCGCTGAATGGATTGAGGTTTTTCGCCGTGTGCATCAACTGGCGGCGCGGCCTTCGGTCCAGTGATCAGCGCGTATCGGCCTAAGTGCGAGATGGTCCAAGCTAGTCGCCCACGCGGATGACACTGAAATTTATCGTGAACACCGCGCTTTCCGATACGTAGAAGAGATAGAAAGTAAACGCATAACGCTGTATCAAGTCATTTGGCGTTGCTGCGATCACCATACTCGTTGACGGTAGCAGGGATGTTGCGACTTTCTGTAAGCGAACTATCTACATTTCGCTGGTCCTTGGAGGAAGATGTTCTCCATTATCATCGGGCCGGGTTTGGCGCTATTGGCATCTGGCGCCCCAAACTGAGCGACTACGGCGAAGAAAAGGGCTTGGAGCTCATCCGCGAACACGGCTTGGAAATCTCGTCGATGCAGTGGATTGGCGGATTCACGGGCAGCGACGGGCGCAGCTATCGCGAAGCTCTGCATGATGGCCTGGACGCCATTCAGCTGGCCGCCGACATCGGAGCTCAGACGGTAACCGTGTTGTCGGGCGGTCGTGGCGGCCACACCAAGAGTCACGCCGATCGGATCTTGCGCACCGCGCTGCGGGAATTGGCCGAAGCGGCTCAGGCTGTGGGGGTTCAACTGGCGGTTGAACCCATGCATATCGGCTGTGCGTTTGAATGGTCTTTTCTGAACACGGTGCCGCAATGTTTGGATCTTATCACTGCGATCAACAACCCGCACCTGGGAATCACCTTTGACTGCTACCATTTGGCCCAGGACGACCAGGCGCTCCAGTGGCTCGAATCCATCGTGCCATTTGTGCGACTAGTGCAGCTAGGCGATGCCAAACACGCCCCCTTGGGTGAGCAGAACCGTTGCCTGCTAGGACACGGTCGCGTACCGTTGGGCGACATCGTCGCCACGTTTCAAGCGGGCGGCTACACGGGCTTCTACGAGATCGAAATTGTCGGCCAAGAAGTCGAACACATGAAGTACGAGCAGATTCTGGGAGCCGCCAAAGAGGCCGCCGTTGCGTGGTAAAGTACTGCCAAGCTGTTGGACAGAGTGATTCGGCAGTCACGCTATCGGCTAGTTGCCCAATATGGTTGTCGTATTGGCCGTCGCCTGCCGAAGCAGCTGGTAAATGGCCACGACGTGGCAGGTAGAGCCCAACATGACCATCATGTGCCAGGCCGCATGGGCGTAACGGCGGCGGCTACTTTGCTTCAGCAACAACACACCCAGTGAATAACTGACCCCGCCGGCCAACATCCAAGCAAAGCAAATCCACGGCGTGTTGCCAATCAACGGCAGGGCAGGCAGCCACCCCAGTGCCAGATAGGTTACGGTCGACACCGCGTTGATGCGATGGGCGGCCATGACCTTCCCGTAAAAACCGAGTGCGGCGGCACCCCATACGGCGACCAGCATGCCACCCCGCAACCAACCGCTCGTGCCCTCCCAAATGAAAGGTGAATAGGTACCGGCAATCAGCGCGTAAATTGTCCCTTGGTCCCAAGCTCGTAACCTGTTTCGTCGCCTGGGTTCATGAACGGCATGAGAGAGTGTGGAACACAGGTAGACGACGAACATGGCCGACGTAAAGAGTAGACACGTCACGCGCAAGCCAACAGATTGCCCCGCCGTAATGGCGGCAAACCAACCCGCGCACGCCAGACTCAGCAGGCACCCGAGACCGTGAGTGATCACGTTGGCCAATTCGTCCTGCGGACTCAAGTAAACCACCGGTGGCGACTGATCGGCAGGATCGGACTCCGATGGCAATAAAGTAGACTCCAAGTGAAGCTCCTTGGAAAATAAAATAAACGCAGATTCGACGGCGGCGACCCTGCTGCCCGCTACGAACCAAATCGTACGATGATGTCAGGCACAGAACATCGTCTGTCCGGACATCTGCTATCAGAGCTCCAGTCGGATCAGTGTAGCGTCATCTCGCCCAGGTAGAGCTCTGATTTCATTGACGTGGATACTATAGGCGCATGCGCCCTGGAATAGCGGGCTGCTGAGCAAAGCCTTGGATGGGCTATACTGGACGCTGGCCACCGAAGTCGATGACTTCGCCTGCGCCGCATTCAACCAACTACTGTATTTGACGACTCGAATAACCACCGTCGTCGATGACACCGGTCAGGCGTCTGTACGATTCGCACCAGCGTAGACCAGAGCCCAAGATCGGTGAAGGCTGGACTCGCGCCAACCCGAGCGTCGTGCCGCGCGAACCGGCTATCCATCATCCTTGTAGAGGAGTCAACATGTTCTGCCGTGGATTTTGGACACGACCAATTTCGGCGGCCGCTTATTTGGCCCTGTGCTGGCTCCTCCCCGCAGCCAGCGCCCAGGAACTGGATTTCGCGCACCAAGTGGTGCCAATTTTGCGTACACACTGCAGCGAGTGCCACGCGGGCAGAGAGGCACAAGGCGGATTCTCGATCAACGGCCGCGACCTGTGGCTTGAGTCGGGGCACGTCGATCTTCAAGCACCGATGCAGTCCTACGTTTTGGAACGCGTTCGTTCGACGGATTCGCAATTACGCATGCCTCCGGAGGGACATCCGCGGCTAAAGCCCGAGGAAATCCGGATCTTGGAGCGGTGGATCGAGGGCCAACTCTCGTGGGAGCCGGGTTTTAGCTTCGGCCCGGCGCGCTACTCCGCGCCGTTGCGGCTCGCCAAAATCCAGCTGCCGGAACCTGTGGGCAGGCGACAACATCCTCTGGACCGACTGGTTGAGGAGTATTTCACTCAGAATGACGTCACTTGGCCGGAGCCGATTTCGGATGCCGAGTTCATGCGTCGCGTTTCCTTGGACTTGGTGGGCTTGTTGCCAACTCCCGAAACTCTGCAAACGTTCCTGGACGATCGCCAGTCCGGCAAACGCACTCAACTGATTGATCGCCTGTTGTCCGAGCAAACATCCTACGCGGAGCATTGGTTGACGTTCTACAACGATCTCCTGCGAAATGACTACAGCGGCACTGGATTCATTACCGGCGGGCGACGCCAGATCAGTGGCTGGTTGTATGCCGCACTCGTCGACAATGTGCCCTTTGACCAATTCGCGCAGCAGTTGATTGCTCCATCCGGTGCGGACAGCCAGGGCTTCGGCGACGGAATCCGGTGGCGTGGCGAAGTGAGTGCCGGGCAAAGTGTCGAAATACAATTCGCCCAAAGCGTGTCTCAAGCTTTCCTGGGCATCAACTTGAAGTGCGCATCCTGCCACGACAGTTTTGTCGATGATTGGAAACTCGCCGACGCTTACAACTTTGCTGCCATCTATGCCGAGCGGCCCTTGGAATTGCATCGCTGTGACAAGCCAACGGGAGAACTCGCGCAGGCCGGTTGGCTGTTCCCCGAATTGGGTCAGATCGACGCTTCCCTGACACGACAGCAGCGTCTGCAGCAGCTGGCGACGCTGATTACTCAGCCGGACAATGGCCGCTTTTCGCGGACGATAGTCAATCGAC
>JANQOL010000853.1 GCA_028289675.1 Pirellulaceae bacterium | reverse complement strand
CGTGACTGTCGCTGATGCGCAAACCGGTACGGTGACCGAGAAAGCCTACACTCCCAGTGGCAATTTGCACTCGGAGTCCACGCTGTCGACCTACACGCAAGGCGCGCTCAAGTCGGCCAGCAATAAGGTGGGGGGTGCCACGGTCTCTAGCTATGGCATGGAGTACGACGCCCTCGGTCGCCTTAGCCGTCAGACCGTAGGCTTAGGATCGCTGGCAGGCACGGTAGGAGAGAATGCCGATCCATACGAGTTAAATTACGAGCACCAAGGCATCACGGCTCAGGGCTGGCAAGGTTCGTACCACCGCCAGATGAAACGCACGATACAGCGCGAGGCGGCGGTCGATCATATTCTGGCCAGCCATACCTACATTGATCACTTTGACCGCGCGGTGGCGATCACGGAAACACCTGGCCAAGCCGGTGCGGGGCTGAACCCCAAGGCTGTGGAATTTGACTTTGCAGGAGCGTTTTTGACCAGCGTGGAGCGCTATAACAACGATGCTGGCACCGGTGATTCCATCGTAAACTCGGTGTATGGCTACGGATCGAATCGTCGTTTGGACAGTCTGCACCACCGTTCTGAAGGAGGTGTCCAGCACCTTCGTGGCCAGGGTATTTCGTATGACTCCTTTGACCGAATAGAAAGCATTCAAGAGACTCAAGGCGGACAACCGAAGGATCCACAAGAGTTTACGTTGGACTCGGCAGGTCAGCTGTCCAAAATAGAAGTGAATAACGAGGAGGATGTCAACTTCGTTTACTCGTTTGACGGAGAACGCGGTGGTCGCGCGGGTCCGTACGGCCGAGTATACGACGACGGTCTGGGTCGTTTTATGTACGACGACGAGGGCAATCTGATTAGCCAGTGGCGCTTAGATCCCGATCAAGTGCTGCACGTATCGGAAGAGAATGGCCTACTTAGCGATTATGTTAAAGTCGAGACGAGTCCACAGCCACTGAATGGTGTTGGTTGGCACGCTCTGCAACTATCGCCGCTACGTCTTATCAGTGATTACAAAATTGAACAGGTGAGCATTGATGTGGAGGTTTCAAGCGAGGGCCAAGTTGTCTTTTCAAAACCGATTATTCGTAAGGTGACGCAGGTAGCCGACGATACTTACGATTGGATTGGAGCTGAATCCTGGAATGTGTACGTTCCCAGTAGCAGCAGTGGTGACGACTATTCGATATCCTTGCGAGTCGCGGTTCTGGATCCGAACTGGCAAGCTCTCTGGAAGTTTAAAGTTCACGGCCAGTTGAGTTTGGATCGATTTGACACGTTCGAAAGCTACACCTACGATCACCAGAATCGGTTGTTGCAAAGTGTTAGCCGGGACGTGGACGATGGTGCCGATTCGTTGCCGGGGAACGGTGCGACAGGACCGTTGGTGGGAGCGCAGCTGAACCGGGTCGAACACGTGTATGACGCGTTGGGTCGTCGCGTTCGTAAGTCTCGCTGGAACGGTTCGAATCAGCTGGTGGAAAATCGTAGCTACCTGATCGAGGGTCAAGACATTCTTTTGGAGTTTGATAGTTCGGATAACTTGGATCGCCAGCGTCTGACGGGTCCGGGTGGTCAGCTCCTGGCCGTGAACGATCTAGCCGTGGGCTCGTTGAACCATGGGGATACGATTTGGGCGCTTGGAGACCACCAGTCGTCAGTGACCGTTTTGTATGTGAATCCTGCTCGAGTTCAGCAATTGGACTACGACGCTTATGGTGCGGGTGGCCCAACAGATCCGCATGATCCGGAGTTTAATCCAAGCGATTCGGTGACTGTTGGTTTTCAGGGCCTGGAGTACGATCACTGGAGCAAATTGCATTTGGACGCTGGTCGTGGCTACGATGGGGCGGCAGGCCGTTACCTGACAGCTCGAGGTGGCCACTCTGAAGGCAGTTTTTATCAGTACTCGTTCAGTGAGAATTTGCCGGTCGACCGTCATGCTCGTCATCAGGTCTCGCAGGTTGGCGCGACGGCTTCAGGTTCGAGTTGGACTTACTCTGACACGGGGCATTTAGTGCTGGACGTGGTTGGGATGGTTCCGTTGGTTGGCGTCGTGGCCGACTTGTCGAATGCGGGCTGGTACCTTTACGAGGGCGATTACGCGAGAGCGGGTCTGAGCTTGGGGGCGGCCGTGCCTGGATTCGGATACGCGGCCAACATTATCAAGTTTGGCGGTACGGCGTACAGGCAAGCGCGATCGGCTTCCAGTTTAGCGCGAGCTGCTGCGGCGGCCACGGGCGCATTTTCTGATGCTTCCCGCGCAAGCTCGTTGTACCGGTTGTCTCGAACCGCGGACATAGCATCGAACTACGGCCAATCTGGGTTTTCGATGTACCAGGGCGGCCTCACGCTGTCGCACAGTCCGCATAGCTCTGCTGGCTACTTCCAGATCGCCGCCGGAGCCTTCGGCATCGGCATCAACACCCGAGCCTTGATGAAAGTAGGGTCAAGCGGAGTCGTAGCCCGCTCAGCCTCCTCTTCATCGGCGGTAGCCCCAAGGAGTCCACTTGGAGGCACAATGCCGTGGACGGGTTCGTATTCTTCGCGGTCATGGAAAGGGAAGATCGGGAACTTTCGTTACGGTTCTCTCCATTCAGGACATGGCGTATCAACGACGCTTTCAAGAGATGGGATATTGGACATTAACTCTGTCGTTGCAACTAATTCAAAGTTGGTTGGGAAACGTGGTCTCGACGGTGGCGGTTTGCTTGAAATGGCAATTCAATACCATGGTCGAAGCAATATTAAGAGAATTGTCGCTTCATTTGGAGATTTTCATGGCGGAGGATCGTTCCAGCGTGCTCCGACTGATCTGTCGAAGAACTGGCAATTCTTCCAGAAATGGCGAGCGACATTTGGGGATATCGAGACTCTTCGCCGTTCACCTTCGGTGAAAACGTTGATGCGAAATGGATTCAATGATATCGAGATTACGAGAATCGGAGATGACTTCGTAGATTTCGTCATCAAATAGGCGCGGGCAATATGGTCAATAATAACACTTACATCATTTCGGTATGGCTCGTGGACCCTGTCGGTGGAGAGTTCGTCGACTGGCCAGAGAATGTAGAAGACGGATGTTTGTTGAACGCTTCTGACCTAAAGGACTCGTTGACTACGGAAGCGGATTTTGGCCCATGCTTAGTAGATATCGGCAACAATTTACCTAGTGCCTGGATTGCTCACGAGCAACTTGAGTCAGTGATGAGGGAACTGGAAGGAGCATTGCTAACTAGTGACAGCGAATCTCGTATGCGCTTCGAGAAGATATTGAAAGCGTGCAGATTCGCACATTCGATCGCTACTGCGGGAGTATACATTGGCTAATTCAAACGGTGAGTTGATGAGCCAAAAATCAGATGGAAATCCGCTGTCGAGGCGGGAAATTTGAGCCGGAAAGCGGATTAGATGACGGTGTAAGTCGTTGTTTGTAGCCTCGGATTCAGCTTTTGCGCAGCAGCGAACCTCGATGAAGCTGATCTTTGACAAGCAGGTTGATCAGAACGGGGCAAGTGTTTTTCTAGGCAGCCCGCCCAAGCGAGCCTAACGGTCCACACGGCAACTTAGTATCGATGTTGAGTAGCTACGCTGGGCTACGAATTGAATCGCCGAGTGAGTTCAGTCACTCACGCTTCGTCAGGGATCACCCACAACATAACGCATCATGAGGTGGGCTACGACGACTTGGACCGGGTAGAGACGGTCGTCAATCGTTGGGGTAACGAGGCGGCTAGTCCTCCGCTTGAATTCAGCCGGGATGCGACGGGCAATGTGGCTCAATCTCAAGATGACAATTCGGACGTGGTTGAGAGCTACGTCTACGATTCGCGTGGTCAGCGAGCGGGTACGGATTCCGTTTATGGCTGGATCACGCATGACGGCAGCAATCGTTACGACTATGACGACGAAGGCAACGTGGTCAAGCAATGGCGTTTTGAGACGCTTGCCTCCAATCGCAAAAAGTCCGACGGTGGATTGGTGAGTCAAAATCAAATGAAATCTGTCGTCGAAGCCGGAAATTTGAGTCGAAAATCGGGTAAACTGACGGTGTAAGTCGTGGTTTGTAGCTTTGAATTCAACTTCGGCGCAGCAGCGAACTACGACTAAGCTGATCTTTGACAAGCAGGTTGATCAGAACGGTGCAAGTGTTTGCTAGGCGGCCCGCCGATAAGACTTGAGCAGTCCGCCCAAACGCTCTTGACGCCGAATGGGCTGGCTGATGTCAGGCGGTTTACCAGGTGGAACAACCAAATGGCCCTCCAGTCCTTGATGAGGACGCTCCCGGTGATAGTGTTCCAAGTATTGCTTCACAGCTCGTCGTAGCGAATTCTCACCGAAGAAAATCAACCGATTCAAGCACTCCGATTTGAGGGATCGAAAGAAGCGCTCTACGTGGGCATTCATATTGGGAGTTCGGGGAGCTGTCAGCACGGGTCGCACACCCTCGGCTGCCAGTTCGTCGCGAAACGCCCGAGTGAACTTGGTGTCGCGATCTATAGTTAGATGAGTCTTTCCCAGTAGAAAACCATCTTGCCAATTGGTTAGCTCGCGACCGGCCAGCTTGACCCACTGCTCGTTCGGCTGCGGCGTGCAGCCCGCGAAGTGGACACGACGCGACCTCAGCTCGATCACGAACAGCAAGTAAAATGTGACCAAGCCGCCGGGCGTCCAGACTTCGATTGTGGTAAAGTCGATAGCGGCCAAGGTATCCCAGTGAGCTTTTAAAAACGTGTGCCACGAGCCGGTCGATTGTCTCTCGGGTGCCGGCTCAAACCCGCGCTGTTTGAGAATGTTGGCTACTGTAGAAGCACAGATTGGATAGCCCAATTCGGCCAACACATCTCGAATACGCCGATAGCCCCAACTCCGGTTCTCGCGGGCCAGTCGGATCGTTAGCTCGACAATCTCCTCGCGAATTCGTGGTCT
>JANQOL010000843.1 GCA_028289675.1 Pirellulaceae bacterium | reverse complement strand
CGCGACCCCCGCGATGGATGTCGCCAAGATGCCGGTCGAGGACATCCGCCTGGAGTTGAATTTTCGGGGCCAGCCATGGGGCGAGGTCATCAGTTGGCTAGCCGAGCAGGCCGATCTGTCTCTGCAGTCGGACGTCGTCCCGCCGGGCTCGTTCAACTTTCATGACCACTCCCGCACCTACACGGTCACCGAAGCCATGGACCGGATGAACGCTTCGTTGCTGAGCACCGGCCACACGCTGATTCGTAGTGGACGTATGCTGCGCTGCGTGAATTTTGAAGACCAAGAAATCGTCGGCGAGCTAATCAAGGAAATTGCCGACCTGGTCACGGAAGGAGAATTGGCCGAACGCGGGGACTACGAACCAGTCAAGTACATTTTCAACTTGGACCGCTTGGACCCGGATCAAATCAAAGATGAATTAGAACAGTTGCGCAGTATCCAAGGCAGCATCGTCAGCATTCCGTCGACCGGTCAGCTTGTGGTCACGGACATGGCTCGCAACATTCGAGCGATGCAGTCGGTCATTCAGCGTGCCGAGGATCCCAAGTCCAATCGTGGCGCCTCCATCCAGGTGTTTCCCTTGGTGCACATCAACGCCGAAGAAGTGTTGTCGGTGGCGCGACCGTTGCTCGAGTTGGAAGAGGGCACGAACACTAGCGAGAGCATTCGCTTGTCGACCGACACGTTTGGAACTCGTATTTACGCCAAGGGCGACGCGGAGAAGATCCAGAACTTGCGGGATCTGGTGGAGCAGATGGATGTGGCTCCCACGGAGTCCGAACAAGTAGTGACCTTTGAAACGCCAGTT
This sequence comes from Pirellulaceae bacterium, assembly GCA_028289675.1. Lineage (GTDB taxonomy): Bacteria > Planctomycetota > Planctomycetia > Pirellulales > Pirellulaceae > Aureliella. The sequence continues at coordinate 3,947 of JANQOL010000843.1, read as the reverse complement.
CTCAAACGGCATCGCGTCGTCGGTATTGAAATGCAGCTGGCCTATGACATCATCTCGCAGCTACTTGCCGGTGCGCCCGACGTGCGCCTGGCACAGGACGCTGGGTCCAAGCAATTGATGTTGTTGGCTCGGCCTTCCGAACACGAGCTGGTGGAGAACACGTTAGCTGACATCGCCGGCGACGCCACGGACTTCACCGTGATCCAGCTGAAAAAACTGGATACTCAGTTAGCAATCGCCGCCATCAAGAAATTTTTTGGATTGTCGGACGAAGCCAGCCCCGATGGCGCTCCGGTGATCGACGGAGACCTCCTAGCACGGCAGGTGTGGGTCAAGGGCTCGAAGAGCCAAGTAACGCAAATCCGGGAATTCTTGACCAACCTGGAAGAAAACGCCGCCAATTCTAACCTTCTGGGCGACACGATCATCTCCGTTCCGCTGACCGGCAGGGCCGCGGAACGAGCGTTGAGTCAAGTGGAAGAGTTGTGGCGTGCTCAGAACTCCGGGAATCGCATCCGCATTTTACGCCCGCCTTCGGAAAGCAAGGGTTCGGGATTGCGTGAGAGGTCATTCGCGCCAGAGACTTCCGAGAAAGCCGACAAGGAGACACCTAACGACAAGGAAGCAAGTCACTTGCGACCGAGTCCCTATGGCAGGGCCATTGTGGTGCATCCGCGACATGCATCTGCGATTCCCGCTGGCCGCTTGACTGCCTTTCCGCAGCAACAACCTTCCGCCAGTGACCGTGTGGCAGGAGCAGGAGAATCCACCGCAGGTGAAGGCGCTGAGATCATGATCATGGAAGGCCCAGCCGGGCTGATCATTTCCTCCGAGGACAAAGACGCCTTGGCCCGCTTCGAAGCCATGCTGCGTTTGTTTGCGGACCAGGCCGCCTACGGCAATTCCGATCCCACAGTGATCTATTTGAAGAACGTCAAAGCGCCTGCGGCCAAGGAACTGCTAGAGACCATTCTCAGTGGTACTGCTAGCACGGGCGGTGGAGGTGGTGGGCTGCTCGGCGACATGGCCGGCCAAGTACTGGGCGGCTTCGGCGGCGGCATGATTGGTTCCATGTTGGGCGGTGGCGACGATTTGCTCAGCTCTTCCGAAGGCTTGGCGACAGGCGACTACACGATCACCGCCGATCCGCGTCTCAACGCGTTGATTATCAAAGCCAGCCCCATGGACATGAATCTGATTGAGCAATTGTTGGAAGTCATCGATCAGGTGGAGAGTCCCATCCTGATCGAAACGCGTGGTCAAGTCGCCTTGATCCCTGTCATCACGCAGGATGCAGCCCAAGTCGTTGAGGTCATCAAGGAACTGTACGGCGATCGCATCGAGGGCAACAGCGCGCAATCCGGTGGTCGCGGGGGTGGACAGCCCAACCCGGCGGACCTCATAAATGCCCTGCGAGGCGGCGGGCGTAGCCGCGGAGCCGGTGGTACGTCCACGCAGTTGGCCGAACCCAAAATCTCCATCAGCGCCGAACCCACCAGCAACATGCTGATCGTGATCGCCCAGCCGCAGGATTTGTCCGAGATCCGCGATCTAGTGCGTCTGATCGACGAGGCGGGCGCGGCCGAACAGGAGGAGATCGGTTACATGCAGCTAGAGGGTGTAGTCAGCGGTGGCCTGCTCAAGGACAGCGTGTCTCGCCTACTGGGTCCTCAAGCCCAAACCAACGTCACTGGCTCGGATGCCAACCCCTCCGGTTCTTCCAGCGCCACTCCCGGAGCAGCCGGCGCTGGCGGCGCCACGAGTGACGCAGCTCGCCAAGCAGCCCGGGCAGCGTTCTTCGATCGGTTGCGGCAAGGCGGAGGCTTCCCCGGCTTGGGCGGCCGCGGTGGCGGAGGTACCGGCGGAGGTGGAGGACCGGGCGGTGCACTGCGAGGCGGAGGCGGCCCAGGAGGAGGATTCCGCGGCGGCGGTGGAGGAGGGCAGCGAGGCGGAGGAGGTGGCCCTGGCGGCAACCGCAATTAGTGCGAATCGCAGTGGCGATAAGCTCGTACCAAGAACGAAATGGCCCAGAGCAGCCCTCGACGAGTAAAATAGAGGTCGCTTAGTCCAGTCACGTTCCGCCAACGGCGGCCACGCCCGGTGGTCGCCCACCCGATTTAAGGTCTCAGGATCAAATCATCATGGTCATGTTGGAAGCAGGCGAAATCCTTCACAAACGCGGTTTGCTCGATAGCGAGCAACTGTCCGAATTGCGGTCGCTCGCGCTCGGCGGCGGAGGAGCCTTGCTCAGCTCCGCGATCGGCAAGGGCATGGTCGACGAAGAACAGGCTCTGCGCGCCCTGGGCGAAGAACTGGGGATGGAATACGTCGATTTGCGCAACGCCGACGTCGACTTGGACGCGCTCAAGAACTTCCCTCAAAAGCTGATCTACCGGCACTACCTGTTTCCGCTCAACCGAGTCAATGGCTCACTGCGACTGGCCACCAGCGACCCGCTGGACGTGTATGCGTTGGATGAAGCCAGCGCGGCCACCGGTCTGACGATCGTCCCGGTCGTCGCCGAAAAGAGCGAGATTGCCCGGCTGCTGAAAAAGCACTTGGGCGTCGGTTCCGAAACCGTGGAAGGCCTGCTGGCGGCCCGCGAAGACGACGACGAGATCCAGCTGCTAGAAGACATCGAGACCGATGGCAGCGAATTGAGCGAAATGGCTCAAGAAGCCTCGGTAGTCCGGCTGGTCAACGAGATCTTGGTCGAAGCCATCGATTCGCGTGCCAGTGACGTGCACGTCGAATCGCAGTCCGCGGGCATCGTGATTCGCTATCGCATTGACGGCATCCTCCATGAACAACCCGTTCCACCAGAGATCAATCGCTTTCAAGCGGCCATTATCAGCCGCTTGAAGATCATGGCACGGCTGAACATTGCCGAAAAACGGTTGCCTCAAGACGGCCGGATCAAGCTGAAGGTGCATGGGCGTGAAATCGACATTCGCTTGTCGGTGATTCCCATGATTCACGGCGAGAGCCTGGTCATGCGGATTCTGGACAAGGGGGCGATGAAGTTCGACTTGCAAGGTCTGGGGATGGATCCGCACACCTACGGCATTTTCAGCCAGTTGATTCGCATGCCGCACGGCATCGTACTCGTCACCGGTCCCACCGGTTCAGGCAAGACCACCACGCTGTACAGTTCATTGCTGGAGATTCGTAGCCCGGAAAACAAGATCATTACGACAGAAGACCCGGTCGAGTATCAGCTGGATGGAATCAACCAAATTCAGGTACACACCAAGATCGGGCTGACGTTCGCTCACTCGTTAAGAAGCATCCTGCGGCATGACCCGGACATCGTGCTGGTCGGTGAGATTCGCGACCAGGAAACGGCTGAAAACGCGATTCAAGCCTCGCTGACGGGGCACTTGGTATTCAGCACGCTGCACACTAATGACGCGGCTGGCGCATTCACGCGAATCGTGGACATGGGCATCGAACCGTTTTTGGTCTCCAGCACGGTCGAGGGCATCATGGCTCAGCGGCTGTTGCGGCGCCTGTGTCACGAATGCCGTGAAGAGTACCAGCCCCGCACCGAAGACCTGCCCAACGACTTTCCATGGGACGAGTTGGGAGGCCGCCCGTTGTATCGACATGGCACCTGCCGCAGCTGTCGCAACGTAGGCTATGTCGGACGGATGGGCATCTATGAATTGCTGGTCACCAACGAAGAGATCAAGACGTTGGCGCACGACCAGGTGAGTACCTGGGAAATCAAACAAGCGGCCTTGAAGGCTGGTATGCGTACTCTTCGTATGGACGCCTGGAACAAAACCCTGGCCGGTGAGACCAGCGTGGACGAGGTACTACGAGTGACCAAGGGTGACCGCCTCAGCTAGGCGGCCAACGGGAGTATCTGAGAACATCATGCCAGACTTTGCCTACGTCGCCCGCGACATGAGCGGACAACGAAAATCGGGCGTGCTGACGGCCAA
>JANQOL010000823.1 GCA_028289675.1 Pirellulaceae bacterium | reverse complement strand
TCGGACTCGATCCATCGCTTCCAGGCGTGGATGGCTTCGGGCAATCCGCTTTGATGCCGCGCACCGGCCACCAATTCGACAAACCACTCGCTATCGGTTCGGCGATAAGGCTGCAAGCCGCGCGGCACAATAAAGTCTCGACGCAAGGCCATCGAGTCGCTAGCCGACGAATCGATAACGGCCAGATCCTGGTCCGCCGGCGACAGATCTTGGTCGGTCTCCAGTGGCAAACGGCTTTGCAATCTCAGTAGCGCATCGGCAAACTCGGCCATATTTGCAAAGCGATCCTTGACACTCTTGCGCAGCGCCCGCCTGCAAATTCTCTCCAGTTCCGCTGGCACGTCCGAGCTGATCGATCGTAACGATTCCGGCTCGCCGTGCACGGTAGCTTCTTTGACCTCTTGCCAATCACGGCCCGGAAAAGGCAGCTTGCGGGCCAGTAGCTCATACAAAACGATGCCCAGCGAGAAAACGTCACTGCGAGCGTCAATGCGGTGCGTTTCATCGCGCATTTGTTCGGGCGACATGTACCGCAGCGTGCCACTTCTGCCTGGCGTGGTCTTGCCAAAGGAATCTTTCCAAGCAAGTCCAAAATCGGTGAGCAGCGCGCTATCAGAACTGTCGACCAAAATGTTAGCGGGCTTGATGTCGCGATGCACAATTCCGTGCGCGTGAGCATGAGAGGCGGCGATGGCCACTTGCTTGACGATGTCGACCGCGCGGCGCGTGCTCAGACGCTGCTTGCGCTGCAAAGACTGGAGATTGGAACCGTTGACGAATTGCATCACGATCAGCAGACCGTGCTGCTCATCGCGGATAATGTCGTAGATGCGCACAATGCCTTGATGGTCCAAGGCCGCCACTGTCTTGGCTTCTTTCAAGGCCACCGCCGATTCGGGGTTCAAATCAAACGTGCGCTTGACGGCCACGCGGCGATCTAACTGCAGATCGGCGGCCAAGTAGACGTGCGAAAACCCGCCAGTTCCCAAGCTGCGTACGACGCGATAGCGCCCAGCCAACATGCAGCCTGGTTGCAGCGGCTCCTGCTTGGACGGCAGCCGGCCCTCGTGAGACTCCGCGGCACGCGTTGGTTCTCCCCGCAGCGACTCACCACGTTCATCACCATCAATCCACGGCTCGAACGGCGGATGTGACGATGACTGATGGCTGCTGTCTAAGGCGGCGGAGGACATCTGAGCGGAACCTGTTGCTAGCAATTTGAACGTAAGCCTAGCACCTCGCAGGTCCGCTGATTAGTCCCTCTATTGGCGGCTCCCGCCGCCGTTTGGGGCGGGGAACTTGCCGGCCGCCTTTACCCCGCCGCCGGCGGCCCTTCGATGTCTCGTATTCGGCGGCATCCTCTTCCACTTGTTGTCCGACTTTGTCCCGTAGTTTCAGCAGTTTATCCCGCAGGCTGGCCGCCCGCTCGAATTCCATGTCCTCGGCTGCTTGCAACATTTCGCGCTCTAGCGAGTCCAGATACTCCACGGTAACGGTCTGTCCCTCGGACTCGCCGCGCATGGCGGAGCGGGCTTTTTGCTGAGCTTGATTGGCCGATTCGATTCCAGACTTAATCTTGCGGCGGACCGATTCAGGAGAGATTCCATGCTGCAGGTTGAATTCCTGCTGCATCCTCCGTCTCCGCTCGGTTTCGCTGATAGCGGCCTGCATCGAGTCGGTCATTTTGTCGGCGTACAGCACAACTTTGGAATTCACATTGCGAGCCGCGCGACCAATGGTCTGGATCAAAGACGTCTCGCTACGCAAGAAGCCCTCCTTGTCGGCGTCCAAAATGGCCACCATAGAAACTTCCGGCAAATCCAAGCCTTCCCGTAGCAGATTGACGCCCACGAGCACATCAAACTTGCCCTCTCGCAGATCGTGCAACAATTCGACTCGCTCGAAGGCATCCAACTCGCTGTGCAGCCAACGGCACCGGGTGTTTTGTTCGGTCAAGTAGCCGGACAGGTCCTCGGCCAGGCGCTTGGTCAGGGCAGTGACCAGCACGCGCTCGTTCCGCGCCGCGCGGGTTCGGATTTCTTCCAGCAAGTGTGCAACTTGACCGCGCGCGGAAACGACTTCGATTTCTGGATCCAGCAAGCCGGTCGGACGGATGATCTGCTCCACTACTTCTCCGCTGGTCTTCTCCAACTCGTAATCGCCGGGCGTGGCCGAGACGAAGATCGCTTGATGTGTCTTGTCCTCCCATTCTTCAAACTGCAGCGGTCGATTGTCCAACGCGCTGGGCAGACGGAATCCGTGGCTGACGAGCGTCTTCTTGCGACTTTGATCGCCGGCGTACATGGCTCGAACTTGCGGCACGGTGACGTGAGATTCGTCGACCAGCAGCAGAAAGTCTTTTGGAAAAAAGTCGTACAACGTGTCGGGTGTCGCGCCGGGTGGCTTGCCGGACAGCGGCCGCGAATAGTTCTCGACGCCTGGGCAATGGCCAACCTCTTGCAACATCTCCAGATCGAATCGAGTGCGGGCGTTCAGGCGCTGGGCCTCGAGCAATTTGCCCTCTTTTTCGAATTTCTCGAGTTGCTCTTTGAGCTCTTGGCGAATCAACTGAATAGCACGCTCAATGCGATCCTCGGGCGTAACAAAGTGCTTGGCCGGATAGATGAACACTTCGTCCAATTTCTCCAGCACTTCGCCGGTTAACGGGTTGGTAATCGAAATCTGTTCGATTTCATCGCCCCACAATTCCACTCGAAACGAAAACTCTTCGTAGGAAGGCCAGACTTCCAAGCAATCTCCGCGAACTCGAAAACGGCTGCGTTCAAAGGCCACGTCATTACGCTCGTACTGGATATCGACCAAACGCAGGAGCACGTCGTCTCGATTGATTGTCTGGCCGACCCGCAGGGCGACAACCATGTTGCGATAATCGTCCGGGCTGCCCAAGCCATAGATGCTGGACACGCTGGCTACGATCACCACGTCCTCGCGCGACACCAAAGCACTGGTCGCAGCCAGCCGCAAGCGATCAATCTCCTCGTTGATCGAAGCGTCTTTTTCGATGTAAACGTCGCGCTGCGGAATGTAGGCTTCTGGTTGATAGTAGTCGTAGTAGCTGACGAAGTAGTGCACCGCATTGTGAGGAAAGAAATCCCGAAACTCAGCATACAACTGGGCGGCCAGTGTTTTGTTGTGGCTCAAGACCAGCGTCGGCTTTTGCACTCGCTGAATCACGTTGGCCATCGTGAACGTTTTGCCGGATCCGGTAACTCCCATCAAA
>JANQOL010000801.1 GCA_028289675.1 Pirellulaceae bacterium | reverse complement strand
ACGGACTTGCCCGGCAAGCCACTCAATTGACTCAGTTCTACACCCACTCGGTTTGCGCACCCACGCGGGCCGCCTTCTTAACCGGCAAGTATGCCTTTCGCACTTGGAGTGATTGGCGGAGTGAAGATTTTGGCAAACCCAGTTATCTCAAGAAACTGGGGCTAACTCTACCAACGACAGCCGACGGTACACCGACGCGGCGGATCCACGCCTTGGACACGCGCGAATTCACCGTGGCCGAAGCCTTGCAAGACGCCGGCTACTTTACGTCGATCATTGGCAAGTGGCATTGTGGCGAATGGCTCAAAGAGAATTTGCCCATGCAGCAGGGCTTTGAACATCAATACGGACATTACGCGTGGGGCATTGACTACAACACGTTCATGATCGAACACAATGCACCAGTACCTTTCCATGTGTACGACTGGCACCGCAACGAACAACCGCTGCGTGAGACGGGCTATACGACCGATTTGATTGCGTCTGAGTTTGAACGCGTGATCGCCGGGCAGTCTTCGGAACGGCCATTCTTCATCTACGTACCGTTCAATGCCGTCCACGGACCGATCAACGTCGTCCCGCGTTACACCGACCAGTACACGGCTCGGGAAGCGGCGCTCAAGTGCTTTGATGACGCCGTGGGCCGTATCTTAGCAGCCATCGACCAACACGGCTTTGCAGACAACACGTTGCTGGTGTTCACCAACGACAACGGTGGCCTTACCGAAGAAAGCAATCGGCCTTTTCGCGGCACCAAGAATACGACCTTCGAAGGCGGAGTGCGGGTACCCACGTTGATGCGTTGGCCCAGGCGGCTGGAAGCAGGAGTTCAACGCGCGGAGATGATGCACATTACTGATTGTTTCGCCACGTTTGTTGCGTTGGCCGGCGTCAACCCGCGACCCGCCGACGATGCCGGCGCGGCCGATGATCAGCTTGATAGCTTGAACATGACCGACATGCTGTTTGACGGGCAGCCCAGTCCACGCGAGGAGATCATCTTCGAAGTCACGGGCAGCGTCCGTGTGCCGACCATTCGGCGTGGCGACTTCAAGTTGATGGGGCAGCTGTTGTTCAACATCGCCGCGGACCCCAGCGAAACAACGAATGTGGCCGACCAGCATCCGGATCTCGTGCGAGAGCTGGCCGCGCGTCTGACGGAGGTAGGTCGCCAGCGACCTCCGCTGGGTGACAAGCCGCTACTGATGACGCCAGCTCTACCCTACGTCTACGGCCAGTCGGAAAACGAGCACGCGCCGGACTGGCTGATCAGCGCCGTGAATGAAGCGCGTAGCCGGCAACCTCAGTCCTGGCCACCCGGCAAAACACCTTGGCCGCAAGCGCCGCAAGGTGTGACCATCGATTACGACACCAAGTAGTCGGCGTTTGGACTTGTTAGTTGCCGTGCGCGTCGAATGTTTAGTGGGCGGCAAACTCGCTTGTGAAAAGTTCAACAAACGCACCGAAATCTGCGCGTTGACTTAACGCGAAGTTCCCCAAAAACGCGGCGTTAGTTTGTGCAACGTTGAATGACCTATATCGTCTTCAAACGCCATTTTTGCTTTGACTTTACCGGCGTTCAAACGAATGATTGAGTTGGGACGAGAGACATTGGTGTTCTCGTTTCTTCCTAGACCAATAAATGTGATTCAAGCTCAATGTTGGACAAGTTTTCGCCCGTATTAGGGTCAGGTCTGGTTGGTGGCTGCTGGAATCGTTATCGCGATCCCAACACAAAACCAACTTGCAGGATGCCTCGGTCCGCAACTAGGAGTTAGCTCTAAGCACGTGCTGCGTGACTCGTCCAGAAGGAGGCCGGACGATGTCAACGATACCGTCAGATCGCAGCCAGACGACACCGAACGATTCGACGGAAAGAATCTATCCCAGCGGTGTGCCCAGGCATCTGCGTTATCCACTTGCACCAGCTTGGAGCCTGCTTGATCGCGCGGCTATGGCTGTTCCAGAGCGAACGGCCATCGACTTTCTCGGCTGCCGAATGAGCTATCGGCAAGTCAACGATGCGGCCGTGGATTTGGCCGTTTGGCTGCAACAGCATGGTCTACAGCCCGGTGAACGAATCGGCATTCTGCTGCCCAACTGCCCCGAGTACCTGATTGCGCTCAACGCGATCTGGCGCGCCGGTGGAGTTGCAGTGGCCATCAGCCCGCTGAGCGTTCCCAACGACGTGCGTCGACTGCTGGAATTGACACAGTGCCGAACCGTTGTGTGCTTGGATCTACTCGCCGGTTTGTTGCCGGAGCAAGGCGTCGACCACCGATTGATCGTGTCCCTCGGTCGCTATCTACGCCGCTGGCAGGTACCTGGGTACGCCGCCGTTCGTTGGCTTCGCAATGGCCGCGTGCGGACGGTTCAAGGTCCCAATGAGACGGCGCTTTGGTCGGCCGTCGGGCAGTCGAACGGGCAGCTGATTCCCGTGGAAACACTGCCCGCGTCTGACCCGGCTTACATCTTGAGCACCGGTGGTACCACCGCCGACCCCAAAGCCGTGACCCTCAGCCATCGCAACATCGTGGCCAATGCCTGGCAGCAACTGCACTGGGCGGGCAATTCGATGGGCCAAGAAAGCATGTTGGCGGTTCTACCGTTCTTTCACAGCTACGGGATGTCGGCCATGTTGGCCAGTGGGTGCGCCATGGGCGCGACGCTGTTGATGCAGCCCAGATTTCAAGTCAAGCAAGTCATCGACGCACTGGAGCGTCAACGTCCGACGGTTTTTCATGCCGTGCCGGCCATGCTGGCCGCCCTGAATCAGAGACTGCGCAAGCAGCCCGCTGACTTGAGTTCCCTGAAGTGGGTCATCTCCGGAGGCGCATCGCTGCCGGTGGCCGCGGCAATCGAATTCGCGGCCCACAGTGGAGCGCAAGTCGTCGAAGGCTACGGACTGTCGGAAGCTTCACCAGTAACTCACGTTGGCCCCCTGGATGGCAGCAATCGTCCTGGCACGATTGGTCTGCCCCTGCCGGACACCGAGTGCCGCATCGTGGACTTAGAAACGGGGGAGCGCACTGTTGCACCGGGCGAAGTAGGCGAGCTAACGATTCGCGGTCCGCAAGTCATGTTGGGCTACTGGTCCAACCCGGCGGCGACGGAGCGCACCTTGCGTCGCGGTTGGCTATACACCGGAGATCTAGCGCGGCGCACAGCGGATGGCTTCTATCGCATCGTTGACCGCAAGAAAGACCTGATCATTACCTCGGGATTCAACGTCTACCCGGCCGACGTCGAACAAGCATTGCGGGGCTGTGAAGACGTTGCCGACGTTGCGGTCATTGGTGTACCAGACCCGGAGCGTGGCGAACTGGTGAAAGCATTTGTTGTGTTGCAAGATGGTGTGTCGTGGAATCCAGATCGACTGAAACGATTTGCGAGAGAACACTTGGCCGCCCATCGTCGACCACGGCTGTGGGAACATGTTCTCGATGATCTGCCGCGCAATTTTCTGGGCAAAGTTATCCGACGACAACTGCGTTCATCAACGTCGCACACGGGAGCCGTCGCATGAGTTCGCCAACCCCCTTGTTCGCCATCATCGCCGCCGCGCGGACGCCTCAGGCCAAAGCGTTCGGCGCGCTTGGTGACTTGAGCGCCGTCGAGCTGGGCCGGCATGCTGCCTTAGCCGCGCTACAGCGCGCGGGACTCGCGCCCGATCAGGTAGACGAAGTCGTCTTCGGCAACGTGGCCGGACCGGCGGATTCCGCCAATCTGGCTCGCGTTATCAGTTTGGCCGCGGGAGTTCCCGAGTCCAGTATCGCGCACACCGTCAATCGCAACTGCGGTTCCGGCATGGAAGCGTTGATCGCCGGCGGACACGCTTTGCGGGATGGCCGCGCGCAAACGGTCTTGGTCGGCGGTAGCGAATCGATGTCCAATATTCCTTGGTTGGCCAGCGACAGTCTGCGCCACAAGTTGATGGAGGCTGCCCGCGCCAAGAGTTGGACTCAGCGCTGGAAGGCCTACTTGCGCCTCCGGCCGTCCGACGCCAAGCTGGTGCCGGGCGTTCAATTGGGCCTGACCGATCCACACTGTGGTCTCAACATGGGCCAAACGGCGGAGTTGTTGGCTCGAGATTTTGGTATTTCTCGCCAGGAGCAAGACGCTTACGCAGTTCGAAGTCATGCGCGAGCCTGCGCGGCGGCCGAGCGGTGTTTCTTATCCGGCGAGATCGCGCCGCTGACTACGACCACCCAAGAATTGAAGCGCGATGTGGGACCGCGAGCGGAGCAGAGCTTGGAACAACTCGCTCGACTCAAACCCATCTTCGACGCGCAAGGAACGGTAACAGCCGGCAACAGTTGTCCGCTTACCGACGGCGCGACGGCGATGGTGTTGTCCAGTGCCGCCGGCGCTCAAGACTTCGACGTGCGACCGCTGGGCTACGTGACCGCCTATGCCATCGCGGGCTGCGACCCCAGTCGCATGGGCTTGGGTCCTGTTTTCGCGATTGCAAAGTTACTTCAGCAAACCGGTTGGTCGTTGCGAGATTTCGATCTCGTGGAACTGAACGAAGCGTTTGCCGCACAGGTACTGGCTTGTGACAAAGCGCTGGCGTCTCGCGGATTTGCCCAACAGTCGTTGGGACGCAATCAAGCCATTGGTGAACTGGATCCGGAAAAACTGAACGTGGGTGGCGGCGCCATCGCCTTGGGACATCCAGTGGGAGCCAGCGGGGCGCGCATCGTCATGACGTTGCTACGAGCACTTCGTGAACAAGGTCTACGGCGCGGGCTGGCTACCTTGTGCGTCGGCGGCGGGCAAGGCATGGCCATGGCCGTGGAAACCGCTCAGGAATAGAAGCCATGCTCCATCAAAGCGAACGCCTCAGCTGATGGATGACCAATACTCAACACGCGATTGAAAAAGCAAAACTGGCAAGTTGTTGCTCGTTACCTTACGCCCACTTTCTGAGAAAGAGAATCAACCATGGATCGCCAAACAGCAGCGGACGACTCCGTAAACCGCAGTGTTCAATTGCACCCTGATAGTTCGGGACTGCTGACGGTCTGGTTCGACTCTCCCAATCGCAGTGTCAATGTGTTTGACGAGTCGATGCTGCAAGGTCTGGAGGCCGCCGTCGAGCACATGGAGAGTCAGCGGGCCGAGTATCGCGCGGTGATTTTTCGCAGTCGCAAATCCGGCTGTTTCTTTGCCGGTGCCGACGTGACGGGCATCGCCGGCATCCAGGCTCGGACAACCGCCAGAGCAATCATTGAACGCGGCCAGCAACTGATGCTGCGCATTGCGCAGCTGCCCATGCCCACCATCGCGGCCATTGACGGAACCTGCTTGGGCGGAGGATTGGAATTCGCGCTGGCTTGCCGCTTTCGTCTGGCCAGCGATCATCCTAAAACTCGACTGGGACTGCCCGAAATCAAACTCGGGTTGATTCCTGGCTGGGGCGGCACCCAACGCCTGCCTCGCCAGATCGGGTTGCGTCGTGCCCTGGAGATGATTCTGTCTGGACGTCCGGTGGGACCCGACCGCGCTTTGGACGAAGGTCTGATCGACCAAGTCGTTTCATCGGGAGACTGGGATCGGCAGTTGGCCTTGTTCGCCCGACAAGTGGCTTCCGGCTCTGGGGCTTCTTCGCCAGTTCGACAATGTCGTCGCCGGAGCTGGCTCAACCACTTCTTGGACAGTACTTGGGTGGGACGACATATCGTCTGTCGCACTGCGGCTCGAAAACTCACCGACCAGCGGAAGCTGTATCCTGCCTTGGATGAAACGCTGGAGCTGCTCGGCCAATTCTCACCAGCCGTCGCGCCGGATTACGCGGCGGAGCGGGAAGCTTTTGTGCGGCTGCTGTTTTCCGGCCCAGCCCGCAGTCTGTTGCGACTGTTCCTGAGCCGTGATGCGGCCAAGAAACCACGAACATGGCTGTCGCCGCGCGTCGACGAAACACAGCCCGCTATTCGCGAAGTGGCTGTGGTGGGTGCTGGCGCCATGGGTGTCGGTATCGGCGTGGCGGCGGCCAGCCACGGTTTTCAAGTCGTGTTCAAGGAAATTCACGCCTCCGCCATCGATGCAGGCCGGCAAAAAATCGCCGCCTTGCTGGGCTCGCAATTGGGTCAACAACGCATCACCCAAGAACAGCACGATCAAGTTCTATCCCGGATGAAGTTCACCACGCACTGGCCGGATTTGGCTGGCTGCGATCTAGCCATTGAAGCCGTAGTAGAAGTCGAAGCCGTCAAGCGCGAAGTGTTTGGTCAGCTCGACCGCGTCTTGCCGCCCAACTCGTTGGTGGCCTCCAATACTTCATCGCTGTGCGTCAGCCGCTTGCTGGTGGGCCGAAGGCGAGAACTGTGTGGAGGACTGCACTTTTTCAACCCTGTGCACCGCATGGACTTGGTCGAAGTCGTGCGGACGGAAGGTACCAGCGAGGCCACGTTGGCGCGGTTGGTGAAATTCGTTCGAGCTCTCGACAAAACACCGTTAGTGACCTCGGACAAGCCGGGTTTCTTGGTCAATCGTGTGCTGTTTCCGTATCTCGGAGAAT
>JANQOL010000798.1 GCA_028289675.1 Pirellulaceae bacterium | reverse complement strand
AAGAGCACGAAACGATACTTGAATCTCCCAGCGACGCCGTGTCGCCGCTGGGAGATTCAAGTATCGTTTCGTGCTCTTCTACCAAATCGGTTTGCGGCTTCTGCTCGTCTTGATCCGGATAGACAAAGGCCTCGCCGTCGATTTTCAGATTGTGCTGTCCGGCCAGCTTCAGAATATCTGTCAATACAAATTCCGTTTCGGCAGGCCCGGTTTCGGGCAGCACGATACCCAGTCGGCCGAACCCCAAATGACCTTTCTCGTCGGTCTCGCGCAGACGCCGGTGCAGCAGCTTGGCTAATTTGCAAGTCGATGTGCGGGCGCTGTCCAATTGGATGAGGCGCAGAATAATGAATCCAAAACAACTGCCTGTGCGGTCCACCCGCGCCCGCTCCTTCGAGAGAGTTCGCTGGAACTCGCGCTGACTTTCCAGCAGCGGCGTCCAGCGAGTGCGGCGAGACCACGAGCCGCCTACTCGCTTGCTGAGCCAAGCAATCATTGGCAAAATGTCCGTTTGTGTTCCTAAGTCGCAAATCAAGTTGAGAGGGTCGGCTTCCGGGTGGGGGACACCGAACCACTAGAGTAACCGATCAACTTGCGAAATCCAGCAGTTGCGACCCAGTTTGCATAGGTTTGCTAGTCGCGTTAATCGGTAGAAACCGAACCCCCTGGCCTGGCTAGGATAAGCTATGGCTTCGTTCACCTCCTAGAATTGCTCATGGGTCACAAAGCGCACCGCCGATCAATGCTGACTCACGGACTTTTACCACAGGGATCACCTGGATATGCCGGCTCAGAATTACACCAAATATCAACAAAACGTAATCAAACGCTACTATGACAACTTGGATGCCATCGGATTGCAGCGCGCCCAGGAGTTGGTGACCGAGTTGTATCTGGCCGAAGGGAAGAAGCGGCAGAAGATCTGGGATACGCTGGCCAAGAACCTAGCCAAGGCAGGCGTGCCCGCCAAGCAAATTGAGAACTTGCGTGAGCAAGATGACCCGGAGCAAGTTGCTCATTTGCTCACGAAGAAGGTCTAGCGGCGGGCACCTCTTCAGGTGCCGACGCACGCATTCTTTAGGTGCCCTTCAGAGACGATAGGTAAGCCACCAAATCGCGTAGTTCACGTCGCGTCATACTTTTGAGCAAGTCGACGGGCATCGCCGACTTGCCTTCTTTGCGGTGAACCACATCGATCGGATCTATCTCAATCTTCTCTCCTTCGGCATTGATCAACTCGATCTTGGAAGGCGTTTCTTTCTTGAGAATGCCGGAGATGATCTGGTCATCCTCCGTCAAAATGACCACGGTGCCGAAATTGTCCGCGATCTTGGCGTCTGGATTTACAATTGACTCCAGCAGATAACGATTGTCTTTAGTCTTGCCGATTTCTGTGAGATCCGGTCCCACTTCACCGCCAACGCCAGCCACTTGGTGGCAACGCACACAGGATAGTTCCGTCTTCGCAAACAGCGTCTTGCCAGCGGCGATGTCACCGCCAAACATGGTATCGCGATACGCTTCCAAGGAATCTTGCTGCGCAGCGCTTTCAGCGAAGTCCTCTAGTTTCTGTTGCCAGTCGTTCGGCAATCGCTCTCCGGCCGCTTCCAAGACGTTGAGCCACACATCGGGAGACAAGTCTCCGGAAAGGTAATCGTTGACGCCCTGACGAATGAGCTGGTCGGCCTTTTCGCCGCGAATCGTAGCCAACGCGTCCCAAGCCGATTGGCGCTCGCGCATTTGCTGAGACTGAATCGCCTTGGCTAGCCTGGGAAGCGCTGCATCGGGGTCCAGTAGGGCCAGCTGCGTTAAAGCCTCCGATCGGACCAATGAAGATTCGTCATCGGTCAATTGCTTCAACAACGGCGAGGAAGCTTCGGTGTCCAACTCGACGAGCCCGCGGATGGCCCGCTCACGCAAGATCGCCGCTTGCTCCGTGTTCAGTGCAAACTGCCGGAGCACGTCCGCGGCGCCGGCAATGTTCAGATTGACGGCTGCCGCGATCGCTTCGACCACGACACCTTCCGAGCCACTCAAGACGTCTGCGAATCGCGTTTGCAATGCTTCTCTGGCCGGCTCGGGCGAGCGTTCTTCTAGCGGCTGATAGCGGTTCATGACACGGTCCAACTCGCTAGGTTCCGACCACTTTCCCAGCATCTGCACAGCTTCGACGCGCATTGCATCCGACCGTGCGGAGTCTCCGGCCACGGCCGCGATGCGCTGGGCCCCTGCCGCCGTACCCAGGCGAAAATTGGCGTTCAAAACGCGATGCACCAGGGCGTCCGACGCGTCCGACGCAACCAATTCGAGCGCGGCCAGTTGATGCAGTTGACTGTGTAGAGCGGGAACATCGTGGATGGCCCGCGCCGCTTCCAGTTGCACGCCCGGATCCGAGTCGGCCAGGAACCAGTGGCAGCCGGTATCGGATTGTTTTCGAAGTGCCACCACGGCCGCTAAGCGGACGCTGCGCGATTCATGATCTCGCAGGGCGGTGATCTGTTCCGATGGCATGCCGGCGAGAGCCATGATGCCCGCATGTCGCAAGCCCGGGTCTCTGTCGGCGTTGGCGGCCAACATGGCGCACGTGGGCTCGAGAGCATCGGTCAGGCCGAGACGACCAGCGGCCAGGCAGGCCGCGTACTGCACCCGTGGTTCGTCGTCAGCAATTCGCTGAAGCACTTGCGTCGATAACTCTTCGATCCGTAGGTCTCCCGCCACCGAGGCGGCGGCGGCTCGGACGTCTAGATCACGATCATCCATCGCGCTGGCCAGCGTGGGTGTGACTTCGGTTCGCAATTCGGGCTGCAGACGAGCGGCCTGTCCGAGGCCCCACACCGCGTGCAGACGTGCGATAGTGCCGGCGGTCGCATCTTGCAGACAAGCGATCAATGCCTCTAGCGCGCCGCGATGCGCCAATTCCCATTGCGCCTCCAAGCGGATACGGCGGTCGGCATGTCGTAACCAGGTACTCAACTGCGATTCGCTTGCGTTGTCGAAACCAGCCGCCAACACACTCCGGGTCTCATGAACCACATCTTGCTGCTGAGCTTGCGGGTCTTCGAATCGGTAGACGCGGCCCTTACCTTCACCGATCCAGCCGTTGACCCAATCGCAAATCCAGAGCCGGCCATCGGGACCGAAATCGACGTCGGTGGCCAAGATGTTCCACACCAATTCTTCGCTGCGCTCAAGTTCCCAGAAGGCTCCACGCGGTTGCGTTCGAATCAATCGGATACCGCTGTTGCTGGGACCACCTCGAAAGTCAACCATCAGAAAACAATTGGCAAAGTCGCCAGTCAAACCGGTGCCGGGATAGCACGTCAGGCCAGATGGGCCATCACCAATGTTGGCGATTGGAGGCACGATGTACGCGGGAGTCTGCGATGAGTAGGGTTCCCAAAGTTTTTCACGATTGAACGGACCACGGTCGGGAAGATACTGATACATCATCCGCCAACCCGAGTCGCCGCCTTGCATGACGTTCACCCAGCGGGCTTTGTCTCCGCTGTCGGAGTTGTTGTCGCCGGTGAACAGATAGCCGTAGTCATCGAAGGCCAACTCTTGCGGATTGCGCAAACCAGTGGCAAAGACTTCCAGTCCGGAACCATCCAATTCGCAGCGAAACACGGCGCCGCTTTCCACATTCTTTAGCCGTCCGTCTTCGGTTTCGATGTTGTAGCCACGATCTCCAATACTGAAATACAGACGACCATCTGGCCCGATAATTAGCCCGTGAGAATCATGACCTCGAAACGCAACCCGTACTCCATATCCATCGTGCAAGACAGTTCGCTGTTCCGCCTGGCCATCGCCGTCGCTGTCCCGCAGCTGCCATAGTTTCGGAATACACGTGTAGTAGGCGGCGTCGCCTCGGAATAGAACGCCAGCTCCCGTGCCCTCTTCCAGCTGATTGAAGCCTTCGGCAAACACCGTATGTTGGTCGGCGACACCGTCGTCATCAGTGTCAACCAGCAATCGAATGCGGTCATCGTGGGCGGTATACTCGTCCGCTTCGGAGCCAAGCAGTCGGCGATGGTAGTCGACGCGATCTTGCACCGTCTCGGCTGACAAGTCCGCCAACAACCATTGCTGGTCATGTTTGCGATTGTCGGTGACTCCGCGATCCTGGCGGAACGTTTCGCAAACGAACAATCGTCCATCGTGGTCGACGTAGATCGCCACTGGATTGGCCAACGCGGGTTCGGCCGCAAACAGCGAGATCTTCCAGCCCTCGGGCTTGCGGAAACTGCTCATGGCCTGCTGGCCTTCGTCGGAAGCTGCCACTGGCTGGTCGGCTGCCTGGGCGCCGCTGCCGCTTTCGGTCTCCGTGTCATCCGCGGCCCCAGCACGTGGCGCGGCCAAGCATGCCAGCGCGGCAAGTGTCAACAAGCAGATTGACTTGATTTGCAGCACCCGGTCGCCAAGCCAGGGCCGCCCAGCCTCGGGCTGGCAGCAAAGATCAATTAGACGGTGATGAACCGGACGGTGGACAGGCAAACGAGGCTTGCGAATCATTTTGGTGTAACCCACGGAGGAGTAGGAACAGGCGGGATACAAAATTCTAATTTGCCGGTTGGTGGCGTACAATTCGAGCTGCCAGCAACCGCTTGACTTCAACCCAATGTTCCCGTTGTGCCATCCAACATTCCTGAGCGACCACGCCGACCTTCACCGGTGGAAGGTCTCCAGTGGCTGCAGACTGACGACGGTAGTCTGACGTTGTGGGACGCGGACCTGGACGAAACATACCACAGCGGCTGTGGTGCCCTGGCGGAGTCCCTGGTGGTCTATCTCCAGTATAGTGGCGTCGCCCAGCGATTGATGTCAGGCCAATCGACGCATGTTTTGGAATACGGACTGGGAACCGCAACCGCTTTTCTGTTGACCGCAGGCTTGGCCCAAGCCACGCGCACCCCATTGGACTACTGGGCGTTTGAAAACAAGTTGTTGTCTAGTGAGATTTGGCGGGAGCTACCGTTGCGTGAATCTCTCGTGCACCTGCAACAGGCCCATCCCGCACAAACGTGTTTACCCATCGACATTGCGGAGCACGTGGAGCAGCTGCAAGTCAGCCTGGTTCGAGCGCGCGCCACCCTGGTGGATGATCACCCGCTGGATACGAAACACGAAATCGTTAGGTGGTCGTTATCGCCGGACGTGCAGCTGAATGTGTGTTTGGGCGATGCCCGTCAGTTGGAAGTCCAGGCCTCAGTGCCCCGTGATTACTTTCATAGCGCGTATTTTGATCCCTTCTCCCCCGAGACGAATCCTCAGTTGTGGACCGAGGCCGCACTCGAGTCGGCCTGCAGTCATCTGCGGGTGTCCGGCACGCTGACCAGCTATTGCGTCAAGAGCAATGTACGACGCGCGCTTCAACACCTTGGAATGCAAGTTGAAAAACTGCCCGGTCCACCGGGAGGCAAGCGAGAGGTATTGCGAGCTTACAAGCGTTCCCAAACTACCCGTGCTCGATAGTGCGAGGCTCATGCCCACAGAGTTGATCGCATCCATAGAACGAAGATTGAGATACCCGAGGTTCTTCACACCATGAAAGTAGGCTGCTTTAACGTTGCAGTTTTTTTCGAATGGCTTGCAGTGGCGTGACAAGGTCATCGTCGACGGCTTGACTCAACTCACTGGCGATGTGAAGAGTTGCCTCCCAGTCGAACTTGTTCCCTTGCCGAGTCAAAACTCCTTTGATGTCATCCAGATCACGCGGGCGACCAGCAAGTTGCTTCATCACGACTAGGTATTCGGCGCTAGCGACAAAGATTTCACTACCACCGAGTGTAAAAAGTGAAGCGTTGGCGATGACTTGCTGGTCAAAGCTCGACATGCCAATCGACAAATCGATACGGATGCCTGTCTGCTTGTGTTCTAGCGGCAGCAGTAGTCCTGTCCGGACGACCTCCTTGACGCCATCGAAGAGAGGTCGAAAAGGCGAATCCGTTATGTCTTCCAAGAGCTTTAAAGCCCTTTGGACATCGCAATTGAGAACTGCATCGACATCGAGCGTCGCCCTGGGCTCACCATGCACTGAGATCGCCAGACCACCAATTAACGCGTAGCTGAGCTTTTGCGAGGACAGTAGCGCCGCAGTGTCGCGGAGCGCGACAAATACCTGCGATTCGTTCATTCTTGCTGGTCGGATCGTTGGGCAGCCATCTTTTCGACCAGCTTAATTCTCCTCGCCAACTTGTCTTGCCACCGTCGTTCCATCATTTGATCCCAGCCTGCTTGCCCACGCTGTTCATACGAAAACGCCAGCAAGCTGCAGAACGACCGTATTCCCTCTTCTTCGCTCAAAGCCTGAAGTCGGGCCCGTCGTTCTTTTTCGACCAAAGCTCGAGCTCGGTCCCAATGGTTGGTTGTCGCCATCTTTCGTCCTCTGGCTTGGTCCGCGTCGCATTATAGACGATGCTCGCCCACCCAAGCGGAATTGGGGGCGAACACGTTGCACGCCAACAGCCATGCGGCCATGTTGCGACTAGATCGCTGTTGACGCGGACTCGCACAATCAACTACTGCACGGGTTGGTACTAGTTCTCAAAATGGGAGAAGACAAGCATGCTCCGCCGCAGAATTTGGCTTACCTCGACTTTAGTGGGTGCCTTGGCCTGGATTACAAGACGGCCAGCTCCTGCCCAGGAAGGAAACAGCTTTAATGGCGCCAACTCCCTGAGGTCCGGCCAAATCGCGCCCCTGTCCGACCAGCTGAACCAAGGCCTTCGAGCGGTCACGCCAGCACAAAAACGATTTGTGTCTGTGGTGGTTGCCTACGTCGAACGTGGTCGGCTGCCGCGCGCCTTGGTGAATCTCGTGTACAGCTGGGCGCTGAAACGCAACTCGCGTATGCCATTTCCGTATTTTGAGTATGCTTTACGAGTGCTCGCCAAACGACGGGGCGTTACGCTCCCTTAAATTTTCGACGCGAGCTGCTTCCTTCGGCTCAGGTTCAAGATTTCGCCGGTGACGCAAACGACGCACATTCAGATCTTTTCATGCGGAGGCACGATCGACAAAGTCTACTTCGACGCCAATAGCCAATACGAAGTGGGCGAGCCTCAGATTGCCAAGGTATTCCGCGAGGCGAATGTGTCGTTCGAGTATGCCATCGAGTCATTGATGCGCAAAGACAGTTTGGAAATGACGGACCAGGATCGTCAGCTGATTCGTCACAAAGTCGAACAATGCCAACATCGCTTGGTGTTGGTGACTCACGGTACGGACACCATGCCTGACACTGCTCGTCAGCTGGCCGGTGTTGCTGACAAGACCATCGTACTGACCGGATCTATGACACCCGCTCGCTTCGAGGCCTCGGATGCCGAGTTTAACATTGGGTGTGCCGTCGGGGCGCTTCTCAGTCAGTCACCTGGAGTCTACATCGCCATGAACGGCTTGGTGTTTCCTGGTGCGTCCGTCCGCAAGAATCGCGAAGCGGGACGGTTTGAGAGGCTACCGACTTAAGCCGAGCTTCGCGCATCGGTTGTATCATTCGGCGGTCAACTTCTGCTTGAGCTGCTTAGCTGACTTCAGATCCACTTGATAAAGTGGGCTGGCCCCGCGTTCAATCGCATTTTGCAGATGAAAGATGGCCTGATCGACGGCCTCTGCTTGGGTTGCCGGATCTTCGCTCGCAAACGCTTTGATGCTAAGCAGGGTGCCCAGTCGTCCTTCGAGCGACAATGGTACGGTGTCACCGCCGCCCATTTGTTCGACGAGTTCGATGCCCTGCTCGGCGGTGTGAATGGCATCACTCTTCTTTCCTTCGCCATACTGCGCGTGCCCGAGAATCCAATACGCTTCCAAGAGCTGTTTTTCCAATGCCGGCTTCAACTCCGGGAAACGTTTGATGAGCGCCATTGTCCTGGTGACTTGTTGTTCAGCATCACGGATCGCACCGGCATGATCTCCCGAACGATTGCGAATTTGCACGATCCGCTGATACGTGTTGGAAACGTTGTAATAGAGCCAACCCATTTCTGGATGCCGCTGTATGAGTTGTTCACGCAGCGCCAGACCGTTTTCCAGCTGTTCGATGGCTTCGGTGTATTGTCCCTCATTCGCCCTAACCGTCGCGATTGCATCGTAGAAGGTCGGTATTGAATCCAGCGCCAAGTCCACATACTTGGGATCCTCGCGCAACGCTTCGTACTGAGCGATACCAATGGGTGCGAGAAACAGAAGTTCGTCGTAGGCCTCCATCAATCCAATCTGTTCGCACTTCGTTCGAATGAGCCGCGCCCAAGTACGGTTAGTCGGCCAGGCCTGCACTTCGCTATTCTCCAGGTCACAGACCAGCGCTTCCGCGTCGTCCAGGATCGCGCGGGCTCCAGCTAAATCCCCGCTGCCCTTTAAGGCGATAGACGCGTTCGTCAGCGCGTGGACGAGTTGCGTCTCCGTTTTGCGGCTGGCATCATCTGATTCGTCAACCTTGCTCAGCTTCGCCACCACACGATTCGCGATTTCCACGGCCTCATCGGTTTGGCGCAGAACGGTGTAGTCCTCGACCAGTTTGCCCATCACCGTCGCCCAAACATGCACTTCCTCAGGAAACTCGGACTCCAGCAGTCCAGCGATTTCCTTCCAAATCTCGGAAGACGTTTGCATGTCTCCCAAGAGTTGCAATTGCTGCGCCATCGGCCTGAGCATGTCGACGTATTCGCGTAAGACGGCGCGGTCGGTGGGCCGCTTGGTGGCGACCAATCGGTAGTGATCTTTCGTCGTATTGACGAGTTTCTGCTTCAGCTGCCGAGCTTTGTCGTCTTTGCCTTGCAGGTCTTGCTGGATGATGTCACGGAAAGAATCGTAGGTATTGTGGAACAGTCCAGCGAGCGCGAGCGCCTCGCTATACCGACGTTCGGATTCTTCAGCGCTTTGTCGTGCAGCCCGCGCGAAATCCTTAGCCTCTTTGGCATAGCTGAGTGAAAATGCCAGACCGATTGCCAGCGAGGCGATCGTCATCAGCAGAGATCCGGCAATGGCGGGATTGCGGGAACACCAGCGAACCAACCTCGTGCCAACCCCAATTGGGCGTGCGCGAACAGGTTCGTTTTCCAAGAATCGCCTCAAGTCTTGCTCGAGCGCTCGCGCCGACGGATACCGATCCCCCGGTCGTTTTTGAAGGCACTGTTGGGCGATAGCTGAGAGATCCTTGGCAACACTTTTGCAAACAGTGGAGGCCGCTGGCGGTTCGAACTGTTCCACAGCGCGCAGCGTTGCTAGATCGGATGTTCCCCGAAAGGGTTGTGTTCCTGTCAACAGCTCATACAGCATGACGCCCAGTGAGAATACATCGGAGGCGGCGTCGATTTCGGAGTCACCGCGAGCCTGTTCTGGCGACATATAGGCGGGCGTTCCAATGGGTGAACCCGTACGCGTCAAATTGACTTCGCCCTCCGCTGCCGTGGCCAAACCAAAGTCGGCGATCTGCAGTGCCTCGAGCATTTCGGCTTCGCTCGCGTCAGGTCCGAGCGGTTCGGCCAGCATGACGTTCGAGGGTTTGAGGTCGCGATGGACGACGCCACGCGAGTGCGCGTGCTGAACCGCGTCGGCCAATTTGGCTAGGATCCGTGCAGCAAAACGCGGCGAAACGCGGCTGCCATTTTCTGTCAGCCAGTCCGACAGGGTAGGCCCGGAACAGTAGCCAAACGAAATGTAAGGCACGACTCCGATCAATCCAGATTCGTAAATCGGAACAATATTCGGGTGCGAGAGGACGGTTGCCGCACGGGCTTCGCGCAGCAGTCGTTCCCGGCCTTCGTTGGAAAGGAGCAGTTCGCTGCGTGGGATCTTCAGTGCAACGTTATGATCGATTTTCGGGTCAGTGGCCTGCAAGACAACGCCAAAGCCACCGCGGCCTAAGACACTTGTGATATCGAAGCGTCCAAGTTTTCGCGGGAATTCGACTTGCGTTTTCTCGCTTCGGCTCCATAGGTCGGCATCGAGGTCTGCGGTTTCCGAACTCGGTGAGGGATCTGTTTCTGTCCCCAGCGGTGAAGTCGACTGGGACGTTGCGGCTGTTGACGACTCGGCTGCGGCGACCTTTGCCAGGCGACCTAGGGCGCGTTTGGCCAACTGGAGTTGTTGCATTTCATCTTCGGACAGACTCGAATCATCTTGTTCTGTATGGCCATGCTCGATTTCTTGCAGCATCCTGGCGAGCCGTCCGATCTGCGTTTGGTCATCCGTATTCAATTTGATTCCCCCAATTGTTGCTCTAGTTTGACGAGAGCTCGGAACCAGAGTTTCGTAACGGCATTTTCGCTGCGATTCATCTGCGTGGCGATGTCAGCAAAGCTCAGCTTTTGCCAGTTGCGCAGCTCGATGACTTGACGGTAGTCATCAGGTAGGTTGTCGAGCGCTGACCGGAGCGCTTGAGATTCCTCTTCGACCAGCGCGGCGGACTGAGGTGTCAGTAGCTGGTCTTGCGGGTCGCTGTCAGGCGCCTGACTGTTGTCCGCGACTATGGAGACTTCGCGGCGTAGATCTCGCTTTTCAGCCTTGAAGCTTCGACGCAACTGCTTGATTTCGTTGGTCAGAATCTCGCGCACCCAAGCCAACAGTTGAGCTCGGTTGGAACCACGAAAGTCCGTTAGCTTTTGACTGACCAGCAGCATTGTTTGCTGAACGGCGTCGGATGGTCCCGCCTTCGCGCGTAGCTTTGGTTCCAGTTCCTGATCGGCCACCAAGGCTAGATACTCGCGCAGTCCGCTCAACAACTGGTTCTGGGAAGTCACGCAGCCGTTTCGGGCCTCATCGATCAATCGCTGCATGTCCGCGTCATTCCCATCGCCGTCTAGCACAATGCTCTCCTAATTGAGATGCCATCTTGCTCCGTTTCTGCCAGGGAAACTCCAATTTTAGCAGAACAGCTTTTGCGTCATCGGCTTCATGGTTTGGGCAACTTGCGTCTCAGGCCGCCGGGCTTCAGCGACAACCCGCAGACCTGCTCTTTTCCTGCATCCAATCCGGCAGATCTCGTGACGCATTGCATCTTGAGGATCGGGAGAGCGGATTTGTGGCCGCTTTCTTCACTATCTCAATGGCCAGGACCCAAAATATGCTCGCTGCCAAATCAAAATCCGCCAGACGAACCAAGAAGCCTTCTCGGGCGTTCCGTCGCTGGTTTCGAAAGCTTGCTAGCTTCGAGCAACTTGAAGATCGGCGCGTGTTGGCGACGGTCGCCTGGGACGGAGGAGGCGACGGGGCAACCTGGCACGATGCGTTGAACTGGGATGGCGATACCCTACCCGGCCAGTTCGATGATGTGGTCATCGACGTGCCGGGAACGTTGACCGAGATCGAAGTCGAACTGAATCAAGTGGTCTCGGTGCAGAGCCTGGACGTCAATGAAAGGTTGTTTCTCCGTGGGCCGCTGGAATTCAACGATGCCTCGCGGATTCGACAACTGCGTGTTCAAGGAGCCGACCCGGCCATGGTGCGCGGCAACGGAGATCTGTTGGTCGATGAACTCCTGGATTTTCGTGGAGGTTCCATCGAGGGAAGCGGGCAGCTGACGATCGGCCAAGACGCATTGCTGCAAGTTTTGACTCCGACATCGTTTGGCGACAAAACAACCGAGCTGTTTGGAGTGGCGAATATCCAGAACGGTGTCAGTGGCACCGGTTCCGTCGTGGTCCATCCGTCGGCAACATTGAACATCGTCGCGGCGGGCAGTTTTCTCAGTTCCGGATTCACAGGCACGCAAGAGGTGACAAACAACGGACGCATCGTCCAAGTTGGCTTTGGCGGGGGATTTGCCGGATTCGGGTCCGGAGCCCGACTGGTCAACAACGGCGAGATCGATCTTCAAGGTGCCGGATTAGAGATCCTAGGTGGTGGCGCGACCTCCACCGACCTGCAAATACCGACGGGTTCGACGTTACGTTTTTCCAACAATACGTTCGTGTTTGGCGCCGGCACGAGAGTGTTTGGCAATGGGACGCTTGAGTTGGCGGGCAGTCTGGCAAGCTACGACTTCTCCGACAGTCTGCTGGTGCCAACTGGAACGCTCAACATCGTGGGAGGCAACATCACGATCGCCAATCCACTGCCACCTCAACTGTTCGTACAGCAAATTCGAAGCGCGAATACGTTCTTTGAGTCGGATCAGATACTGGATTCGACGCGGATCGAATTCAGTCAGATCGGCGGAGCCGGCAAGTTGACATTGACGGGCAATTCGCTGCTGCAATCGACGACGTTCTCAAACACCGGAGGAATCACTCTTGCACCCGGTTCTTCCACGGGTATCGGTAGCTTCAGTTTGGTTAGCTTCAACACGCTGGCTGAGAACTTCGGGACGATCAATGTGGGTGCCAGCAGAATAAGGATCGACGGTCAGTTTACGAATAGGGAGCCGGGCAACCTCACGCTGACTGACACAGCGGCCACCAACGCTCAGGGGATTTCCGGCAGCGGAATTCTCCGGAACGAGGGCACCCTGCGCAAGGCCGGAAGCAGCCTGTCACGAGTGCCGTTCGGTTTTCAAATCGACAACTCGGGCATACTGCAGGTCGAAGGTGGAACGCTTCGATTCAACGATCCCGATCAAACGCTTGGTGGACGCATCGAGGTTCAGAGTGGCGGAGTATTGCAAGCCAATTTGACGTTGGAAGATGCTGAGGCGCTACTCACCGGCAACGGTACTATTCAGGGCAACGTGAACAACGCGGGCATCGTACAACCTGGGAATTCGTTGACAGATGGTGGCATCGGGACGCTCAGCGTCAGTGGGAACTACTCGCAAAATGCGACCGGCCAACTGGAGATCGATGTCGCGGGCCTGGTTGCCGGTTCCGAACACGACCAATTGCAGGTTGCTGGCAGTGCTAGCATCGAAGGCGGCCTCAACATCCTGGTTGACGCGACGTTTTCGCCGGCCGGTGGCAGCGAGCTCTCCGCGATTACATATGCTTCAGCGAGTGGTGGGTTTTCATCCGTCAATGTTGTTGGCTCGACGGCCGATGCTTCGGTACAGCTTGATGCGAACGAGGCCAAGGTCGTTTTCGGCACCGTCGCAGATGGTCTCCAGCCCACATTCCGTGGTACTGCCGAACCAGGTAGCACGGTGCAATTGACCAGCGATATAAGCGGGAGCTTGGGGACGACGATTGCCGATGCGGGAACCGGAAACTGGCAGTTGCTGGTGACTCAGACGCTCAGCAATGAAATCCATACCATCACTGCGTCGGATCCAAATGATCCAGACGCCGAACCGCAATTCAATGTGTTGGCCGAATTGAATGATGGAGACGGCACGGTTGACGTTGCCGAGGAAGTCTCTCTACGTAGTGGCTCGATCAAGTTTGCGCCGTTCGGCATCGACTTGGATGGTGTGCTCGAGGATGACGATATCATTCTCGATGTTGAAAACGGGGCACTGACGTTTGAAGTGCTCGAATCGAATCCGACCGGCGAGGTGGGCCAAGCGCGGCGCAAGTTCGATGGGTCGATTGAGTTCGTCGGTCAGAACGAAGTCCGGCTTAATGGTGACTTCGCGGACAGCGAACTACTGGCTGGAGCCTTGCCCTTCACGATCACACGGTTTACGTACCGTCTGGCTGCTGAAGATGGAACGATTGTCAACGATTTGACGGCCTTCGGTCGCTTCCGCAATCCGGACTTGAAAGATGAAGTCACGGAGGCAGAGAGAACGGCTATCGCAGCGCTGCAAGCGTTGACTTCAAATGGCAACACGCCGACGGATGAGCAAGTGGCCGAGGTACTGGCAGCTTGGCTGGTGCAGCCGGACGATCCGGGGGATTGCAGGGGGCAAATTGAATGTCTCCTCAACGCAGCGGCTCGAGCAGAAAACGCTCGCAAAGTCTTCAAGCCTTACGTTCGCCTCTTCGAAGCGGTCCAGACGTTTGGCATTGATCAAGGCGTGCCGGCCTCCGGTCCAGTCGCGGGTTTCATGGCCGACTTCGAGCGAATCCAAACAGAGATTCAGATCAACCAGATTGATGGGTCGGCGGACTTCCTGATTCGAGAGATCAACGACACTGGCGACTACAGCCAAATCAAGAACTTAGTTGCCTTCATCGCCGAAGTGGAGCTGTTGGGCTTTGACTCCGGCGGATTTGAACTAGAAGAACTGGGCGATGACGTCTTCAAGCAGCGCATCGATCAACTGATCGCCGATGGAATTACCCAGCGAAACTTGCGGCTCTTTGACGAAGTGTTTCAAGTCGACGCTGATATGGCTTTGCTGCTTGAGCGAACGATCGCCGGCTACGCGAACGATGAACTCACTCAGCGCGTCCTGACTCCGCTGATCGAAGCTGCCAACGCCAGCGAGGATTCGTCCATCGCGGCCACTGCTATCTTGTTGGCAGCGTCCCGAGGCAGCAGCTTGACAGTCGACGACTTTACCTTCTCCGTCCGTCAGGACGCGTCGCCATTCCCGCGTGTCGAAGACGCGGCCGCCGAGGACGACCAGGTGTTCATTTTGGTGGGTGACCTGCCGCGACAGAACGGAGAAATCGCGATTGACGACGTGGCGGCCTTCCTGGAATCACCTCCACCCGAAAGTGCCATCGGCCGGATTCAATCGGGACGCGACGAGTTCTCATTCCGCGTGGCGTTCGCTGGTGGTGAACTGGAAGCATTGAATTTGCCAACGCTGAATTTCGGCTACAAGGATAGCTTCGGGCAGCGTATTGAGACGGCGGCGATTCTCAGTTTCGATGCAGACTTTGAAAACGGCCAGACCGTCGTCGACGTTGCCGGTGTCATGGATTTCACCAGCAGCTCTGAAGATTTCGACTTCGAATCGCAAGTCATCTTTGACGCGGCAGGTCCAGATCGTGGACTGACATTCAACGAAGATGGATCGAGTCGCCTGTCTCTCCGCGCTCAGGCGCAGGCCTCGCTAGAACCCAAATCAAGTGCGGAGATTCGCGATCTCCTGCACTTTGATATCGACGATGCTCAGGTCGGATTCGAGTTGGATGTGACGTTTGGCCCGACGGGAGCTCAGTTCGAGACCTTGGCAGTCACTGATGCCGAGATCGGCAGCTTTGAATTCGCGCTAGGAGGCACGAATCCTGCCGGCACCAACATTCCAGATGACGCGCTGCTGGTTCTCACCGGCCAACCGGCGACTGCTGGGGCCCGCAGTACAGCTGAACTTTGTCGACGAAGACCGGCCCCTATTGGCTTTTGGTCAACTCTCCGCCGGCATTCCGGCCATCTCGGAGGAACTGGGAGCCACGGTACGCAACTTTGGCTTGAACAACGACTGGTCTATTGCTGCGCTGCCGGGAACTCCCTTTGAATTTGAGTTTGGCATTGCGGGCGGCAACGGTGATGGCAACAGCGATGGGGCCGAAGGCGAAGGCGTTAATCTGGCGGCCGAGCTAGGCATACCCCCAGAGATTCTGCAGTTGGAAACGCTCAGTTTCCGAGCGGGTGAAGACTTCTTCAGCTCCAACCCCCTCGATTTTTCATTGCTCGTCGGAGGGCGTCTTCAAATATTTGAGTTTGGCAGCGCGGAGATTGAAGGGGGTGTCATTGATGTCGCCGCCTGGGTTGAAACTGGCAATTTCATCGAGGCCTTCCGCTTCGAGCCCGTGAATGGCACTGCCGGTATCACGATGGAAGTTGATGTTCGTCTGGGCGGCGGAGTATCTCTGGCTGGGAGTGTCGGTTTTGGCGTCTTCGAGTACCAAGAGACGCTCGTGGGAGGAGCGACACAGGTCTCTACATCTTGGTTTCTGGCAATCGCGGGCGGCATGCAGTTCTCCGACTGGGGAATCAACGCGGAGGTGGTGATCACCGAGTCGGGGCCAGTCGCAGCGACGGCCAGCTTTGACACCAATATTCCTCTCGGTTCGAGCGGCTTGGCCATCAAGTCTCTTGAAGGCCGCGCAGTGCGCAACCCGCCAGAAATCGGCAACCCAGAAGAACCGTTGGATCTGCTGAATGAAGAACGCAACACCGACGAAGCGAGCTTCCTCAGTGTCATTGATCCTGACGCCGATTCGCTTCTGCAAATCGCGCGAAATACAGCGGAGGAGAATTCGCGTAGCATTGCGGCCGGTGACGGGCCCATCAGCTTTGTCGATGCTCCGTTCTTGTTTGCATTTGGCGTTGGCATCGGGTTGGCAGCGGATCCGACAGATACGCTGTTGATCGATACCACCTTGGGCGTTATTGTTCAGCCACCTCCCGCCTCTCCTGACGATGAGTTTCGTTTGCAAGTCTTCGGGCTCGCTGAGGCCATTCTGTTTCCCGACGATGACGAGAAACGTATCGACCTAGGTCGCGCAGGATTACTGATCGACGTGTTGAAGCCCGAAAAGGCTCCAGACGCGCAGCAGGATCCAGCGGTAGAAACCACGGTTACATTTGCCTTTGAAGTCGATCCGGATTCGCCGAACAGTCCATTTCCGGCGGAACTCAGGGTTGGTGGTCAATTCGCCGCCCGAGAAGATCAAGTAGAAATCAAACTGCAGGGGGAAGTCAAAGTTGACGGTCTTCTTGAAGCCGGCGCAGGCGGCGTTCTGGTCTTCGCTCGCAACGAAGGCTTCTATGGTGCCATCGAGGCAAAGATCGACGTCAACGTGGGCAACGCACTGGATCTGGATGGAGAGTTGTTCGTTGGAATGAACAGCACTGGCACTGTGCAGACGATCGCACAAGCCGATGCGCGAGCACTGCTACCCAAGTTGGAGGAGTTGGACAACGCAGAAGACAACGACCCAACCGACGATGTTGAAATCGCGGCAGGTTTCCGTCTTTTCGCTAGCGCGGACCTCGATATCTTGGGATTCATCGAACTCCAGGGCAGACTCGATATCGAAGTCCTGGAGAACGAATTGAGTGCTGAAGTTAATGTGCAAGGCAGCCTGTTCGGCGATCTGGGCGACAACGATCCGAACGACGGCATCGTTCAAGTCGGCTTCGATGGTCGGATCGAGGTCGACACGTCCGGCAGTGAGTCCCGCCTACGAAAATTGGAAGTGGGCGGCAGCGCGTCAGTGATACTCATCGACGACTTCTTGGAGGCTCGCGCGGAAGCTCGGTTATTGATCGAAGACGCGCGGTTCCAATTCTTGGAAGGAGAGGTGGACGCGACTCTCTTCGGGCTTGATCTGGCCGGTACCGCCAGGATCAATCAACATGGATGCTTGACATTGCAGGGAGAAGCCGACGATGCCCAACCTGTCGACGTGCCGCTCTTTCCGGGAGCCTGCTCAGTGGTCGATGAAGTGGAGCCCACTCGCGTTGAAGTGGGCAACGCTTCCCGCGGCGAAGGACAAACAGGTGAACTCACATTTCAAGTGCCGATTGTCTTTACCAACAAACGCGATCTGGTCTTTCCGTCCGGATCAGACCCCGAGTTGCTCTTAGAATTTTGGACGATGAGCCGGCCAGACCGCGACTCGGCGACGCCAGACGTTGATTTCAAGGTGGTGGAACGACAAGTCTTCCCAGTCACTTTGACCGAAGGCGATGAGATTCTCGACACAGGGTTAAGCCTCTACTCACTGCCCGAAGAGGTTTCCTTACCGGTGACTGTGTTTGGCGAGACGCTCGTTGAACAGGATGAAACATTCTCGGTGTTTGTGAACATCCGGCAACCAGCGGGCAACACACCAATCGGTCGCGTCGACGATGGCTTTGGAAGTGTCACCATCGTCAACGATGACACGATTCCAGACCCACCTGCCGACGCCGTGGTGTTCTTCGATTTTGATGTAGAGCAAAAAGAAGAACCAGATGGTCCGGTGGTAGCCATCCTTCCTGAAACTGGACCTGATGCGAGTCGACCGGAGTTGACGTTTGATCTCGATGCGGTCTCGGAGGTTACGCATACCCAAGATGCCGTCGCGTACGATGAGCAATCTGGCTTGCCCTCCGATTTTGGGTTCAGTCGAGCTGCCTCCGCGCAAACATGGGACTTGGTGACCAGCGTGCCCGAAGGTGACCCATCACGGAATGAGGACGAGGACATTCGAGGGCTCAATCCAGCGAACAACCTCGGCGTTGGAGGAGGCTTTGGCAATGATGAACCAGAGCTGGGTACGCCAGGAGCCGTTGTGCAGCGGCAATATTTCCAGTTCACGGTGACTGTCCCCGAGTTGGTTGAAAACGACAATGGCTCCAAGACAGGTCTGAACGTGGCCGGCATCGATTTCTGGAACGTGGCGACCATTGAAACTGGCCTGAACCCTGGTGACTGGACGGTTACGTACAGCATTGATAACTATGAGAGGGTTATCGCAACCGGTGAAATCTTCTTAGGCGAAGTCTTCGGGCGCGTACGAAGAAAATTTGATTTCCCCGCGCGCCAGAACGCCCGACTGACTCCGGGTAGGGATGTCACGTTTCGCATTTCCGGTCCAAGCACGCAATTGTTTGGCTTGGAAGGAACCGTTCAGAACGTAACGTGGAGCATTGACAATCTGGCCCTGTTTGGCGGTGAGTACACGATTCCCCCACCAACGGTGAACGAAGAGACGGAGTTTGACGACGAAGCCGAGGTCCCAGAGCGTTTTGATCCAATCATCGAGAATCTGCCAGAAGAGGATCCAGACGAACCGCCATCGCTGAATATTGATCCAACCAACATCCAAGTGAAGCCACCAGTCAAATTGTCAGTTCCTCCCAAGGTCTTGGGCGCTCCGAAGTTTTTCAAAGGCAACGGCCTAGAGGCTGGTTCGGTCGTCTACTTCGACGCCAACAGCAATGGTGAATTCGACCAGGGCGAACCGCTAGTGGTGACCGATGCGGCTGGGCGAGGTGAGGTGTTTGTCGACTCGACGTTTGACACCAACGGCAATGGTCGCATCGACTTGAGCGAAGGCGTGTTGCGGTCGTTGGACGGCGAGGACCTTGGGACGGGGTTGACCCAAGAGCTGGAGTTTACAGCGCCCTTCGGGACGAACTCGATAACTCCGCTGACGACGCTGGCCACTACGCTCGCGCTCGATGCGGGGATATCACCGGAGCGAGCGGCCGAGCGGTTGATCGAATTTTTGCACCTGAAAAGCATCGCCCTTGCCAATGACACTGATCTCTACACGGATAGCTTGTTGCTCGACGCCCTGGCGGGCAGCGCGCGGGCCCTTGAGCGCTATACGGTGCTGGTCGCTCTGTCGAATGTAGTTCAAGCGTCAGTGCAGCTGCTGTCTAGCGAAACGGTCTCGCCAAAGGAAGTCAGTCGGTTGGGATTTCTGAGCCTGGCGCGCAGGCTCGCGGTCGATGAAGCTCATTTTGATCTGGGAGATGCCACGCAGCTGGTGGCCTGGTTGCAAGACGCCGCGTCTCTTCTGAATGCGAATATCGAAGCGGACCAACTATCCGCGGTCGCCGAGGTCCTCGCGCGAACCAACTTTGTGCTCACACAGCTCGAAGAGCCCTTGGGTCGAGAACGAGTTGAGGCGGTGAAACGCACACAGGCTGTGCTACGGACGCAAGTTCTACCGGCCATTGCGCAGTTGAAGAGTCGTCAGCTTACTGCATCTGAGCTTGAACAGCAGCTCACTGTCGGCGCGATACGCGCCGCCTCGAACAACTTCCCGTTGGATGACCTGTTTCCGGTTTCTCTCGCGATCCGTGACGTGACTCGGGCGGAGCCCAACGAAGGCACGGAGCAATTCGAGTTCCTGGTGCGACTTTCCGAGGCCAGCTCTCGTCGAATCACAGTCGACTACAGCACCGTCAGCCGTTCCGCGCAAAGCACACTTGGAGACTTCGATGCCGCCGAAGGTACGCTGGTCTTTGAACCAGGTCAGCGGGACAAGTTCATCTCGATCACTGTCAACGCGGATCAGGTCAACGAGGCTGGTGAGATCTTTCTGGTGCAGTTGACGAATCCCGACCGAGCCTTGCTGGCGGATGATGTTGCCGTCGGTACGATCCTGATGCCAAACAACTCGAGCATCTTGCCCAGTGAAATTGACTTGCAACCAGAGATTGTGGCTGCAGGAAACCCGTATACCTTCCGCCTTCGTCTGCCGAACATCGTGGCCGCAACCGTTGATTGGGGCGATGGAACACAGGTAACGGCCAACCTGGAATCGACTGAGGAAGGAATCTTGGTGACGGCGACCCAACAGTTCCCTGACGCAGGCGTCTACGACGCGACCATCACCATGGAAAATGCCAACGGCCAGACGGTCATCGCGCGCCAACAAGTGACCAGTGTTTCGAGTTCAACCGCCGTTGATCCTAATGCAGCAGGCAAACAGATATTGACGTTGGCGGGGACGCCGGCACGCGATCATGTGCTGCTGCAATGGAATCCGAGCTCGGAGCAACTGACGGCTTGGTTGAATGGTGAGCAAGTCGGCCGCTATTCAAGCGAACTGATCTCCCGGATTTTCATTAATACGGGCGCTGGGTCCGATTTGATCTTCGCCAGTGCGTCGTTGCCGATTCCTATTCAAGTGGCCACGGGTGCGGGCAACGACATCGTCTTTACGGGAGCAGGCAACGATGTGGTCGATGGTGGTCTCGGTCACGACAAGATTGTGACCCGTGGTGGCGATGATGTGGTGATCGCTGGCGGTGGCAACGATCGGGTGCTGGCCGGGGGAGGCAACGATACGTTGTTTGGTGGCAGTGGGCACGATCGACTCGACGGCGGAGCGGGCAATGACATCTTGTCGGGTGAAGAAGGCCGCGATCTGTTGATCGCTGGTGCCGGACAGGACCGACTCCATGGTGGGGTCGGGCATGACCGACTTTATGGCGGAAACGGCAATGACGAGCTATTCGGCGACGCCGGGCGGGATCACATCTTTGGCGGATCAGGCAGTGACTACGCTCACGGAGGCACCGGCAGTGATCGGCTTTTTGGTAGCGCTGGGCGCGACCGTTTGGTTGGAGGGACAGGGAACGACTTCATCAATGGTGGCGACGGAAACGATCAACTATTCGGTGGCAGCGGACTGGATACACTGCTTGGCGGAGCGGGCGACGATCGTCTGCTCGGCGGCATAGGGCATGACCAACTTCTGGCTGGAGGAGGAAATGATCGAGTCTTAGGAAACGCAGGTGACGATATTCTCTATGGTCAACTTGGCGATGACTACTTGAACGGAGGTGGCGGGTTCGATTTGCTCTTTGGTGGTCCAGGAAACAACGAGCTGGTTAATGGCAATAATGGTGGACCGGCTGGGGAGGGTGAAGGAACGAACTTAGCACTTTACAACACAGTTGCCGAGTCTTTCCAATTCGATATCAACGGCGACGGGGTGGTCAGCCCGGTGGATGTTCTGCAAGTGATCAATCACTTGAACCAAGGGTCTCCTCATCTGAGTGGCACGCAAATGGACGTTGACGGCGATTCGATGGTATCGCCCATCGACGCGTTGAAGATTATCAACCATCTCAATGAGCGCGCTTCACTGGCTGAAGCCGGATCCGAAACACCGATTTCTGAGATTGAAGAGGTCGAAGCGCTCTCCGCAGCCTTCGCTCAACAACTGCAGACCCTCAGCGAAGCTGAGCGCCGTTACTACCAGCAACAGCTTGATCAACTGATGGCCGAACTCGAAAACAGCTCCAGCTAGGCACTGGAGGCGGCTCCAACCGCCTCCAGCGACCATGCGTTGATAGCTTGTGCATGCCAAGTGTCCTGGCGACCGGTCTTAACGGAACCGAACAACTCTTCTCGAAAAAATGCCGGATCTTCGCGCCGGCTGAAAGACGCGTCCGGAGTTTTGATAGCGGCTGAACGAGCCTCCGAAAATCGTACCGCGTCCAACATCGCCTCGGGCCCGCGCGGCTGCCAACTCCCGCGAGCGCCGTGTGGAAAACGGCTGGGGGCCGTTTGGACTGAAATAAGCGGCGCGAAAGACCGGAGCTCCGTTCCGTATCACTGGGATTTGCGCTTGAGCGGACGAACTGATGGCGAACACAGTGCCACCCAAGGCCAGGGCCAAAGCCAACAATCGGTTCTTCATTTTGATACTCCAAACTACGTAGAAGCAAAGCCGCGCCCAGTTGCGTGGCGCGAGTCTCCCATTAGCAGCGTAGAAGTTCGGCAAACGTTACATGGTGTCCGGGAAAATTCTTTTCGGACCTGCAGCTCTTTCCGAGAAGAGCGGGCGCTCGATGGATTGGACCCGTGTTATGCGGTGCGATAAAATTTGAAGCTTACACCTGTTTAGCAGTCAGCCGCAGGCGTACAGATGGGAAAGCCAAGTACGCCTGCGGCTGACTGCTAAACAAAGTCACTGTAGCATTTTCCGCTCGCACGCTACTTGCGAAAATGGAGGGCATCGCCAACTCCATAGTTGTCTCCATTCCGGTCATTACTCTCCTGGTCGAAAAGACAAAACGAGAACACTTGCCGCGGCTTTTGCTGTGCTACCTCGTGTTTGCGGTCTCAATGATTGCCGCGGAGATTTTTCTGCTATTTGGTATAGCTTGGTGGACTATGGTGATTGTTGGGCTGGTCGCAATGCTGCAAACAGCTGGATTCTTCTTGGCGCTCTCCCGCATCCCCTGACACGGAAGGCACAAACGATGGAGCCGCGGATTAGCGTTATCACTCTTGGCGTGGCCGATTTGCCCCGGTCGTACCGTTTCTACAAAGATGGACTGGGGCTGCCTACCAAGATGGCCCCGGATGGAGGTATTGTGGTGTTTGCTACGTCGGGCACACGCTTGTCCCTCTACCCGTACGACAAGCTTGCCGAAGACGTCGGGTTGGAACTGGCCGGTGACGCCGACGAGAAGCCCGCATTCAATGGGATCACACTTGCGCACGCCGTGCGCAAGAAAGAGGATGTTGCCGCGTTGCTTCAGTCCGCGGAGCAGGCCGGCGGGAACATCGTCAAGGAAGCTCAGGACGTCTTTTGGGGTGGCCACAGCGGGTACTTTTCGGATCCCGACGGCTACCTGTGGGAAGTCAACTACTCCGATAACTTTCATTTCGATTCCGACGGGACACTCTCGCTCGATTAGATGCTCATCTGCCAAGCCAACCTGTCGACGCTAGGGCTGTATTGCTTGCTCGCCAGTATTTCGGTGACCACGGCGATCGTAGTTGTGGCCGTCTCTCTGGGGCTCGGCCTGAGACAAAGGGCTGTGATTGTAAGCGTGGGTGCTGTGGCCGGGTTAGTTGGCTTCGTCGCAGTAAATGTTCTGCACTCCTACGGTTTGGCTGGCGATGATGAAGTGTACCTGACCAATTTCGAATACAACCGAGTGTATTTTCACCATCAAATTCTATCGATCGTATTTGCAGCGATCGCACTTGGGCTAGGCGCCGTTGTGGGCATCATTCTCCGCAAGTGGTGGTTAAGGACTTAGTCCCGGCCCTTCATGCACGCCGAGTATGACTTGTTGATCAAGGCCGCTGGAGAATTCCAGTAATGCGGTTGGCTTTGAGCAAACCCAGTGAGCCGCGACTGTCGATGGAGGCCGGCAAGTTGTCGCCTAGGACGAAGTAATGCTCGTCGGGAATCTGAATACTCCAGTCGCCATTGCCGGTCCGCGTGGGCGTGCGCACGTACAGGTCGCGACTTAGCTGCAAACGCTTGATTGGCGCGGCGGGCGTGCAAGACAATTCAAACCCGCTGCGTGCCCCCGAAGTGCTTTGTGCGGAAGACGCATTGATTTGAGCGGCTTCGGCCAGCGTGGTTGCGTCCCAAGTTTGCTCATACTGTTCGACGTCAGTTCGTACGAGTACCCGCCGGTCGCAGCAGACGATTTGACAGTGATCGTGGGCCGCCAAACGCAAAGCAGTTGAGCCGCCGCGGTCTCCGACGGGCCAGCCCTCCGGCCGCAGCACGATCGTCAATGGTCGATGATGAAATTGCGTCTCGATGGTCAGCCGGTCGGACAACCGCTCGTTTAACTCGAGCTCGATTCCAAAATCTGGCACGGGCTGCAGCTGGTAGGACAAGCCTTGATTGCAGGGGTAGTCGTCGTCGATGCCCGACGGCTCCAGCCAGAATTGTGGATCGGTGTCGGTGGGAATTACCGGAGCCGGTTTCATGAAGCGCCAGCTTAACGTGCGTTGATCTTGGGCCGAGTCGCCCGTGGAGATCTGCCAGGCGGAGCTGGAATCCGGATAGGCGGTTAAGGGAACGGACAAGCGCAGGTAGTCATCGATGCTCTTTTGCACGAGCCGCCCGTTGATCCAAACTTCTCCGTCGCGAATGCGCAGGGACTCGCCCGGCTGGCCCCACACTCGTTTGACGTGCCAGCTGCCTGCCGAGCTGATCGATGGGGCGGAAAACGCAACTAGATCGAACCGATTCAGTGTCTGTGTGTCTTGAAGAGGAACGACCGTGACCAACTGGCCACCGGTCTGTGGCGATTTGACTTGGCAGGTGCCGCCGCAGGTGTGGCAACGAATCGGCAGCTGGGGTGCAAACGTGTCCGCGGCAATTCCGAACGATTCGCCGCAATGATTGCAAACGGCCGTCCGCGTGGGCCCCACCAGCGTCGGAGCCATCGAACTAGACTGGATTTGGCACGCCATCGGCGGCGACTGCGCACCGCAGCCTGACAGACAGATGAGGCACGCGTTCAGCAGCCCTGCCAGCCACCAATGACGCTTGACAGTTTGCCCAGACCATCCGATCCTTGAACCCTCGAAAACTCCTAAATCCAGGCTCGAGCAGGCACTATGAACAACAATGGCGGTTCTCCCAGGACCATGTTTCAGAAGATATGGGACAATCACGTTGTCGCGGCGGAACCCAGCAAGCAGACGATTCTGTACGTGGACCTACATCTGGTCCACGAGGTTACCAGCCCCCAGGCCTTCGAGGGATTGCGTTTGGCGGGACGCACCGTGCGTCGTCCAGAGCGCACTGTTGCCACGCCAGACCATAATGTGCCTACCAGCAATCGCAGTCTGCCCATTGCCGATCCCATCTCGAAGCAACAAGTCGACACCTTGCGTCAAAACTGCGAAGAGTTCGGCATTAGATTGTACGACCTCAACGACGATCACCAGGGAATCGTCCACATTATTGGCCCAGAATTGGGATACACGCAGCCTGGGATGACGATCGTTTGCGGTGACAGTCATACCGCGACGCACGGCGCGTTCGGCGCCTTGGCGTTCGGCATCGGTACCAGCGAAGTCGAGCACGTTCTGGCGACGCAGACGCTGTTGCAATATCAGCCCAAAACCTACGAATTGTGCGTCAACGGAGCGCTAGGCGAGGGAGTGACCGCCAAGGATCTAATTCTATACCTAATTGGTCAGATGACCATGCATGGCGGTACTGGCTACGTGTTGGAGTACACCGGCTCGACCATTCGCAATCTGTCGATGGAAGAACGAATGACGGTGTGCAACATGTCGATCGAAGCCGGTGCGCGGGCTGGGATGATCGCGCCCGATGAGACCACGTTCGAGTACTTGAAAGGACGGGAATTCGCGCCCGCCGATCTGGATGCCGCCATCCAACGTTGGAAGCAACTGCCCAGTGACCCCGGCGCGCACTATGACAAAGTCAGCAAGTTCGAGGGAGCGGACATCGAACCTCAGGTCACTTGGGGTACGAATCCCGGACAAGTCGCCTCGGTGACCGCGGCGGTTCCAGATCCCGCCGACTGCAGCGATGAAACGGAACGCAAGTCGACCGAATCGGCCCTCGAGTATATGGGGTTAAAGGCCGGAGAGCCAATTTCGAACATCCATATCGATCGCGTGTTTATTGGCAGTTGTACCAATGCCCGTATCGAAGACTTGCGCGCGGCGGCCAAAGTCGTTAAAGGCCACCGGGTCAATTCGAAAGTCGACGCCATGGTGGTGCCGGGCAGTGGCCAGGTCAAGCGACAGGCGGAGAGCGAGGGGCTCGATCGCGTATTCAGCGAAGCTGGCTTCGATTGGCGAGAGGCCGGCTGCAGCATGTGCCTGGCAATGAATCCGGATCGCCTGGAACCCGGGCAACGTTGTGCGTCCACCAGTAATCGCAATTTTGAAGGCCGG
This sequence comes from Pirellulaceae bacterium, assembly GCA_028289675.1. GTDB lineage: Bacteria > Planctomycetota > Planctomycetia > Pirellulales > Pirellulaceae > Aureliella. The sequence goes on along the minus strand of JANQOL010000798.1, from coordinate 23,588 downwards.
CAAGGCAAGGGTGGACTTACGCATCTCGTCTCCCCAGCCATGGCGGCAGCAGCGGCCGTCAAAGGCTACTTCAACGACATTCGCCAGTGGGATTATCACGCTTGATCAGGGATGATGATGCTGCACGCAAAGCAGCCGCCACGTGATAACGTGCGGTTCACACCGTGTTTGCGTGCTAGTGCCGGTCCGATCGAAATCGAAGCAAAACCGCGGCTGGCGCCACGGAGGCCGTAGACTCAAGTTACCAGAGTCCAGTCGCCAAACAGGAACACCTCCGTTTTCCGAGCCACTACCGACTTTGAAAGACAATTATGCAGGCGTTCATCAAACACACCGGACGAGTGGCAACCCTGGATCGGGCCAACGTGGATACCGACCAGATCATCCCCAAGCAGTTTCTCAAACGGATCGAGCGAACCGGGTTTGGCCAGTTCCTGTTTTTTGACTGGCGATTCTTGGACGACGGGTCGGACAATCCTGAGTTCGAACTCAATCAACCCGCCGTGCAAGGTGCTTCGGTGTTGGTGGCCCGCCGCAATTTTGGTTGTGGTTCTAGTCGCGAGCACGCGGTGTGGGCGCTCGATGACTACGGCTTTCGAGCTGTCTTGGCTCCGTCGTTTGCCGACATCTTTTACAACAACTGTTTCAAGAACGGATTGTTGCCGATCAAGCTGAGCGAAGCCGAGATCGAAGATCTGTTTCAGCGCGCGGAGAAGCACGCCGACTACCAACTGACGGTCGATTTGGAAACTTGCCAGCTGACGGACGACCATGGGCTGTCTTTGGAATTTGAAGTCCAGGCCTTCCGCCGACATTGCTTGTTGAACGGTCTGGACGACATCGCTCAAACGCTGGAGCAGGAGGCCAAAATCTCTGCCTATGAGGAGGCTCACGGTATCTCCTGAACCAGCAGGAGGGCGGAGCATCAGCTGGAAGCGAAGTTCGATCTGCCTTGCCCAACATTTCTTCCACAGCCGCTGCCGTTACTGAATGCCGCCGGGCCGCACCGGAAGCTGAAATGGCGAAACGCGTAAACTTTCACCAGTCCCTAACTTGCTAACTTGTTGCCGGTCGCTTTGTTCTTTCTGTTCGGCAAATCGGCGGCGCGATCTGTCCTTCAGCGCCGTAACCGCTAACCTGCTGCTTTCGGCAAAACGTGTGCGCATGCCAACTTGGCGGGTCCCTTCCCCACCGCGTTTTGTACCGCGCCAGTACTCTGGCTGACGCGGATACCGAGCCGACGGAATTGCCACTCACTGGGAGCACGGCCGCACATGGAATCGAATCGCTTGTCGACTTCAGTCACGGAAAACCAACATCAAAACGCGGAACCCGCGGAAGATGAAAAGAGTGCCGAACTGTCGACGGAGTTTGTGGGACGTTGGTCCAATTTGGTCAGTACCACAAACTGGCAAAAGGGCCGAATCATCTCCGAATGGCGCGAGGCACTGATGGGATCGCAGGCCGCGTCCACCGCGTACAGCGATGAAGCTTGGGCCCAAATCGTGGGTGGCGTCACGGCGCAGCACGTCGGACGTTTGCGGCGGGTGTTCGACCGCTTTGGGGAGTCCTACGAGACGTTTGCAGGCTTGTACTGGAGCCATTTTTTGGCGGCCCTGGATTGGGATGACGCCGAAATGTGGCTGGAGGGAGCCGTGCAAAGCCAGTGGAGCGTCTCGCAGATGCGGCGTACTCGCTGGGAAACCACGGGCGCGGATCCAGCGGTTGAACCAAGCGAGGCTGACATCGTCAGCAGCGTTGAGGACGAAGACTTTACACCGTTGGCGGAAGTCGACGAACCGACCGATCAACGGGATGGATCACGTGGTGTGGCCGAAGGTCCCCGAGCGGATGGACCGGATTTTGGCGACGAGGATAGCGTGGCGTCCGGGCAGGAAGATCAAGGCGATTTCGACGATGTCCTGCCATGGGAAGAGGAAGGCACGCCAGTCGAGTCACCATTCGCTGCACTGCCGAGCTTACCCGTGGATTTGGCCGAGGCGTTGGAGCAATTCAAACTGGCCATCATCAGACACCGTGCTGATGGTTGGACCGAGGTCGATCGGGCGCACGTCGTGAAGGCTTTGGACGCTCTGAAATCGTTTGCGTCCTTGTAACTGAGGTTAGCATCCGCAGTCGTTTGGTAGTCGGCGGACGTTAGAAACTGAGTCGCGGTCGGCAGCAGCGGACCAGGATGTGCTGCTTGTCGGGCGTTTCGATGATGTCCAGCTTGTGCACGTTCGACTCGCTGACGGTCGTCAGGGGGCGAAGCACCGGACGCCACTGTTCGGCCGTTCTGCCCTGGGACTCCAGCACGTACAGCCGAGCTTGAAGACGATAGTCGGTCGGAGACGTCAGCCATAGCGTGCGTTCGTCGATGAAAGCTACCACCAGTCCATAGCGGTCGGCGTATTCCAGCAGCACCTGTCGCAGTGTTCGTTGATGCGTGACGACCAAGCAGGTCGTTCCGGGGCCGAGTCCGAGGATGCCCAGTCGCGGCCAGTCGATCCAACAGTGAAAGCCAGCTTGCCGGCAAACTTGCGATAGCACCTGCCCAACCGGACGGGCCTGCGTCGAAATCACAGACACCTCTTTGTCCAGGTCCGGAATCTCGCCAGCGTCAACGAAACGATTGCGCAGCCCTTCGGGTGGATAGTTCGAAAGTTGCTCACCTGTCGAGCGGGCGGCATGCCAGCTGTCCAGCAATCGCACTGCCCGAAACCAAGTCATCAGATCGATTTGGCCTTCAACGTAACTCAGGTGCGAATCCTGGATTGTCCACGCGTCTTCGGTTCCAGGCAGCAGTCTGGCGAGCGCGGCCAGCAGCCACTCATGTTGTTCCGGTCCTTCGATCAAGCCTTTCAAGCTGACGCTGTCCGGCAATTGTTCTGCCAGCGCCTGCTCCGACGCGCGCAGTTCCAGATAACGGTTTTCTTTGGGCATAACCTGCAACTGCAACTTGTCGCCCAGGGCTTGAGCCACATCGCCCACCGAACGTGACATCAGCGTGCCCATGTTCGCGAACTGCTTGGGATCTCTGCCGGCCGCCGTCAGTGAATCCAGATCGACGACCGTGGGAACGCCGCTGACATGATTCCACAAGTTGATGGCCTGATCCAACGATTGATCCTCCGAGAAGATCAAGCCGGGAATCGTGACTTGGGATTGCGCTGCCCAGTCGACCGCAGGCAGCGCGTCATGACGTGCCCCAATCTGCATGCCTAGATCTTCGGCCGTCAGGGGCGCTTCGGCGGGTATCACATTCACGTCCGCAAGAGTCGGTTGGCCCTCGTAGTCCAGGACGGCTGCGAAGTCTTTCAGCGGGTTGGGCAGCGCATCTCGTGCCGCTTGTACCGGATCGGGAGACGGATTCTCCGCCGTGCCGTCCAGCGGAAGTGCCGTTTCCTCGGTTGGTGCCAAAGAACTAGGCACGGCCAAGGCGTCTCCCGTGGTCTCGGTCGGAGATGTTGCGTCGGTGTTGCCAAGCGCCGTCGCCAACTCGGGGTCCGCCGCAGCCGGCATGCTATCCGCTAGTTCCGCAGTGTCTTCTTCGTTGTCTTTTTCGCTGCCAGTTTCTTCGGATGGATCAGAGTCGTTTGGGGTGACTGGCCCAGCATCGTCAGGAGGAGCTAGGTCTTCGCCTGCCGCCGAATCGCTCGCCAAGTCCGGCGCGAGAGCCGTCTCCGTGCCGCCCTGCGCTGTTGGGCTAGAGCTGTCGGAGGAGCCGTACCAATTCAAGAACGCGACGAACAACGCTGCCGAAACGGCGATGCCGCCCGCGCCCAACAGGCCTACCAGCAAGTACTGTCGCGTCTTGGTCGATTTCTGACTCGTCCACTGATCCGATGGCAATAGTGGTTCATCGGCGGGCTGCCAGTCCATGGCCACAGCGTCTTCGGCGTTGGTGGTCCCTGAATCGGTCGCGGCTTCGGACGTGATGGGCGCCGATTCCGCTGGTGCCAAACGGTACTCGTTGTCGTCACCGTCCGTTCCGAGTCCGGGTATCTGTTCGAGTGTCGCACCGGGCGAGTCGTCCGTTTCACCACCGTTGAGAGGTGCGATGCCCTCTTGAGTCAGGGCCATCGAGTCGACGGGAGGGCGATCCCGATCGGCGACTTGAACTCGCTGCGGTTCTGAAATCAGGATCATCGAGTTGCACTTGGGGCAGTTGGCCATCTGCCCAATCAACTTGGCTGATCGCACGCGAATGCGGCTTTGGCAGGTCGTACATTGGACCGTAAACGGTTCCACAAGCTCAGTCCCTCTGGTTACAGCTTCTCAGCCTGACGCAAGCTCCGAGCCGACCGCGAAACCGCCTCGGAGCGGATGTCGCCCAGCCGCGGACGCCGTCAAATCGTCAGGTCGGGTCAATTGCACGCTCGTACCGCGGAGAAGAGAAGCAGGCGCCGGTCGGCTCGTGCCAACTTCTATTGTATGCAAAAAGCGGACCATTGCACGTTTGCACGCAGTCCAGCGTTTGACGTGACCGCCAAGCTGCCATCATCTGGACGGAAAAGGACGAATGCGTGACCAAAAATCGCGCAGGGCCGCATCGGTCATGAGGTCATTTTGAGACCCTCTTGTCGCGAAATTGCCACCACGGCAGAATGCTGTGGCTCGATCTGCTCCCACCGACGCAAATCGAGCCCAATCCATCCGATGTGGATTCCCGCCGGGCGTTCCTCCCGTTCGGTCCGTCAAACCAGAGGTCATCATGCTTGCCAAGGAAATGAAGCCCGGAGCCGTGGTCGTCGACAACGAGGTCCCTGTGATCATCGAATCGGTGACCGTTCAATCGCCCAGTGCCCGCGGCGCGGCCACGCTGTACAAGTTCAAGGCGCGGAATCTATTGACCAAGCAGAAAGTCGACTTGACGCTCAAAGGCACGGACAACCTGCCGGAAGCCGACTTCCGCAAACGCGTCGTCAAGATGATGTACAAGGACCAAGAAGAACTGCATTTGATGGACCAGGAAGACTACACGCAGTTCGCCATCGCCCTGTCCGACATTGACGAGCAGCTGAAGTATCTGACCGAGGAACTGGAGGGCATGTACGGTCTGATCTATCAAGATGAGTGTGTGGGGCTGCAGCTGCCGACGTCGGTCGAGCTCACCATCACTCAGTGCGATCCCGCCATTCGCGGCAACTCGGCCACCGCCCGGACCAAGCCCGCCGAGTTGGAGACAGGGTTGTCGGTGCAAGTTCCCGAATACATCAAAGAAGGCGAACGCATCAAAGTCGACACTCGCACCGGCGAGTTCCTCTCACGTGCCTAAGCTAAGAACCTATCCAAAACCTAGCAGCGGGCAGGACTGCCCGCCCTGCGGTGAGGTTTTCAGATAGGTTCAAAAGCAAAGTAGTCTTGCAGAGTGGCCGCTCTTCTGTCCGAACAACCAATGCCCCAACAAATGACCTCGGTACCCACTAGCGCCTGCGTCGTCTGCACAGTCCGATAAAGCCAATAACTGCCATTGAAGCCGCTGCACTTGGCTCGGGAACGGCCGTGGCGGCGGTCTGGAACGTCACAGAGTCTGCTGCCCACGAATAAGTGATGCTCTCCCCTGCGGTTAGCCCCAAGCTAGCGAAGGACTGGCCTGCTACGACGCCAGTAAAGGCACCGATATTGTTGACGCCATCTACCGACCCGTCAGGGAGGCCGAGCTGGCCGAAGGTTGGGGTAAAAAGTCCAACGTAGATTCCACCCGTGCCGCTGGTGCTGTCCCAGTTCGTACCATTAAAGGGTGCCGGCAACGTCCATCCGGCTGACGGGCTCGCAGTCAATGTTCCATTCCAGGTAGCGCCATCGCTGGTCGACAAGCCTCCAATGTAGCCAAGGCCGTGATAAAAGCGAAGGTTACCTGTATTTCCTCCGGCGTTTGTGAGGCCGCCGGTATCGATGATGCCGGCGGCATGCGTCATGTGCACGTCCGATCCGACTTCAGAAATCGTGACTATGATGTCCGCTTGCGCGGGAGAAATCGTGGCCAGCACGGCGACAAAAAACAACAATTTTTTCATGGTTCTCGGGGTCTGCCTGAAGATGGTGAAACTGTACGGACCCAGAAATTGGGCCCTATAGTCTTGTTTGCATTGCTGTCGCAAGCGTCTACCAGAAACCTGGATAAATTGACTATTTTTCCGAAATTGGTCCATCGAAAGCGACATGCAGTTAGCTCACGTCCTATTTGTCTAAGTGCATGTCGACGAGAATCGTTTGTCTTCGGATCTAAGGAAAACCAAAAAAAGATGAAAAGCTGCCGGCCGTCTTGAGTACCCCACCGTGTCTGCTGCGGGTGGCCAATGATCCAGGCTCTAACCGATCGGGCCGAGAGCTGCCTTGAGCCGTTTGAGGGCACGCAGATACCTGCCATTGGCACCCGCCTTGGAAATGCCAAGAATTTCGGCACTCTCGGCAAGACTCAACTGCTCGAAGTGCTTGAGTGCCAGAATCTCGCGATCAATCAGATCCATGGCTTCGAGGGTCTTCTCCACCTTCTGAAGAAGCTCCTTTTCCATCGCGATTTCACTTGGGTTTCGTGCGATGGATACAAATTCGGCCGCCATCGACGAAGCACTGGCATCAGGCGTGCTTATATTCTCAAGAGAGAGTTCCTTGGACGCATCGCGCTTTTTACTGGTTAAGTGGCGTCGATGAATCTCGCAGAGCTTTAGTCCCGCCAAGTGGCGCAGCCAAAGATAAAAGGGGAGCCGTGGAGCGTCTGCGTACTCGGCGAAGTTCCGCGCGGCGTCGATCATCAGTTCCTGGATAACGTCCGATTCGTCGACGCGGCTGCGAATTTGCGGGTTGATGCGAACATGCAGCATTTTCCGCAAGCGACCACGGTACTTTCCCATCAATTCGTCGAGCGCACGCTGGTCGTGGGTGGCGCTTTCAACCAGCTCTCTATCTGGATCTTCTAGACCGGCCATAGTGTATTAGTGCATTTTCGCGGCTGGCGTTTGCGCCGAAAATTTTGTTTTTTTCATTTCGTCGAAGCAGGCAAGCCGGGGGATAAGCCCGATTAGAATCTCGGTAGTTGCAGCGTGTTTGTCGAGGTAACTGCCGATCTCGCAGTGTCCTACCCACCCGTCTCTTAAGTCACACATGTCCTCAGAAGAGCAAAACGACGAGGTCCTGAGCGTGGCCGAGGCCTTCTTGGTTCGAGTCCGCAGTGGAGAAGAGTTGGCGATAGCCGAGTACGCAGCCAGATACCCTGAGTTTGAAAGCCAACTCAAGGAACTTTTGCCCGCGATGCTCGCGCTCGAAAAGATCAGCGTCGAGCGCGTGCAACGATTGGCGTCCAATCCCGATCACGCCCTATCCGATACTGTTGAAGAAGATCTACCTGACGAAGAGCTCCCTCGCGATTTTGGACGCTACCGACTAGAGAGTTTGGTAGGCAGGGGATCCATGGGGTTCGTCTACCTGGCGCAGGACACGACGCTCGGGCGAGTCGTGGCCGTCAAACTTTCCCGTCCCGGTTCTAGCCTGCAGGCCAAAGCTCGTTTTCAGCGAGAAGCTCGGGCCATGGCAACCATCAATCACCCCAATATTTGCCGCGTGTTCGATGTGGGCGTCGTCGATGGTCAAACTTTCATTGCCATGGAATTCATCCCAGGGCAAACACTGAGTGCCTATCTTCGGGACAATCCGAAGCCAAGCCCAACGGAAACGGTTCGTATCGTTGCCGCAATTGCCGACGCAGTTGAGCACGCGCACCAGGCGGGTGTCATTCATCGTGACCTCAAGCCGTCGAACATCATACTCGCCGATGGAGAGCCAATCGTCACGGATTTCGGGCTAGCTCGAGGCGCTCAGCTGGGCGACGCGGATCTGACTCGAACCGGCGCCATTATTGGCAGCCCATCCTATATGGCACCGGAGCAAGTCACTGCTCAAGGTGAAAAAATCGGCCCGACAACTGACGTTTATTCGCTTGGCGTCATTTTGTATCAGATGCTAGCCGGAAAGAAGGCTTTCGAGGGGGCTGTCTACTCTGTTCTCCAGCAAGTGGTCACGCATGAGCCTGAATCGCTAACGAAAGTACGTCCCCAGATCGATTCACGGCTGATTGAGATTTGTCAGAAGGCGATGAGCAAGAATCGTGAGGACCGATTTCAGTCTGCGGGCGAACTTGCTGAGACGCTATCCATTCAAGGCGCTGCCTTTCCCGACGTTGCTCACAAGCGTCCGGTTGCACGAGTCTGGGGCGTCGCAGCAGCCATCGCAGTCGTCATGCTTGGCGTTCTCATACCCCTGTGGCCCAGATTTTCAGGAGAACAAGAGCTGTCCAATCTTGAAAGCGTCGATCGCAAGCAATCGCGTGAGCAGACATCGCTGGTGCCGCCAAGAGCCCGGCCTAGCCGAGCGAGTAGCGGAGAATTCAGTGAGTTCACTCGTTTCGGAAAGCAATCGTTTGCATCTGTGTCTTCCTGCGATATCGACGACGATGGTGACATCGACGTCTGCGTCGTGCCAACCGGCAAACCAATGGTGGAGTTGTGGCTAAACCATGGGGATGGCCGATTCCATCTTTCGTCGCAACGGTTTGAATTGGCGGACGCGGCCAAGTTTACAGCGTTTGGCGACGTGGATGCCGACGGCGATTACGACCTGTTCATTGCCACCGAGGGAGAAGACTCGATTTGGGAGAATGATGGCCGTGGCAGCTTCTCGTTGTCCCAGGCTGGCCTGAAGTACGGCAATTCCGGCAGGCCCTCTTTCGCTGACTTTGATGCGGACGGAAGCCTGGACGTGTATGTGCCAGTCCAGGATCCGGAACTTCCCGACGTGATTCTTTTCAACGATGGAGCGGGTAGCTTCTTGGATCTTGGAGTCCAACTGCCGGCTGCGCGAACACGACAAGTGGCAGTCGGCGACTTTGATGGAAACGGATATGTTGATGTCTATCGAGCAAACATCCGACAACCAGACGACGCATGGTGGAATGTTGGCCAACGCCATTTTGAGGAATGCGAACAGTCGTTTGAGATTTCATTTCACTCCTACGCCACCGAGTCTGTCGACGTCGACCAGGACAGTGACTTGGATATTGTGGTTGCCGATAACCACCTATTTGAACGCTCGGATACAGAGATTGCGCAGCCTGGATCGCGAATTTGGATCAATCAAGGAGACCGCAGTTTTGTCACTAAGAAATTGCATGAGTTTGAAGAGTATGTGGCTGCGATCCAACACGCAGACTTGAATGGCGATCAACATATGGACCTGTGGGCTGCTCGCGAACAAACGATGTGGACTGGCTCACGGCCAAGGCAAAGCGCGGTCTTTCTAGGTGGTGTGAATTCGCAGGGAATGGTCAAGTTCTACGGGCATTCGTCAGTCGTCGACGGATCGCTCGTCGACGTCGATCTCGACGGCGATATTGATTGTGTTGCCGTCGGCCAAGCGGGCGCCATAGTATGGAAAAACGGAGAGGAAGCTTTGCAGAATTCCAAGCCGATCTTTGTCGAGTCCGCACAGCGTTTGGGAAACCCCAAGATAGCTTCGAACAATGTATTGCTAGAGGATTTTGATTCGGATGGAGATCTGGACGCGTTTGTTTCCAATTTTGATCTTGTTAACCAACTTTGGTTGAATGACGGAAGTGGAACCTTCTCTTTGTCGCCGCAGAGCTTCACGATCATGGGTGAAGCCGGGCGCGTTGCTTCTGCGGCCAACATGGTCGTGGCTGCTGCCGATCTCGACAAGGATGGAGACTTGGAACTGCTGACGACTGGACTGTCTATTCCCATTTCACTGTGGAAGAACAATGGCAACGGCCAGTTCGAACACGTGCTCGTGGCCGATCGACCCGTCGCTTATCGACACTCGACGGTATTTTGTGATGTGGATGGGGATGGGGACAAGGATATTGTCATTGCCTGTGTGGGACACCCAAATGAGATATGGCGGAACGAGGGTAATTTGCAGTTCGCGCTCGATGCCGGCTCGCCGCTCGGTGAAGGAAATTATGCGACGGTCGTTGTGTCCGATCTGAATGCGGACGGCCGCCCCGACATATTGCTAGGGGCCTTGATCGGGAATCGGGGAATCGATCACTATGCCAACACCGGAAATGGCTTTCAGCGGCAGGCCCATCTCGACGTCGTTTCCTGGGGAGGGCACCGACCATCAGAGCAAGGAGTGCCGGTGTGGGCGAGTGGGATTGCCATCGCAGACTTCTCCGGCGACGGTTTCTTGGATTTTGTATCTAGCTGTGGCCCCTACCCTAGCTCACTATGGATCAACGATGGGCGCGGTGGCTTCTTGGACCAGCGTTGCACGCTGAACCACTTCGGTAGCGAACATGTGGTGGCAGCTGATTTTGACCAGGATGGCCTGATCGACCTTGTGTTTGGAAACGGTACGACAGAACCACTGGAGTTTGTCAGGGGGCTGGGTGACAGCAAGTTTGCGGCCCCCAGGCTGTTCCATAAACGCTACTCATCCCTGTATCTCGCTGTTGGCGACCTGGATTCCGACGGTGACTTGGACATCTTTTCCGCCAACATCGGCGCCAATACGGTCTGGTTCAACCAAACCATTCCTTGACGATTCCACTCGTTTGACCCGTAGCCGCAGGCGTGTCACCGGTGCGTCGCTTGTCCGCCAGCCGGTAGCCCGGCATACGTTCTGATTCGAATGTTCGACCTGTGGAGAAGCCGCCGTTGGCGTCCGGGCCGCTGCAAAGACACCTGCGCCTGCGGCTACGGGTCAAACGGAAGACACCTACGCCCATGGCTGCGGGGCAAACGGAGGTGTGACGGCACCTGCGCCTACGGCTACGGGTCAAACAACACTACGAGGCCACCTGCGTTTGCGGCTAACCGCTAAACAGGGTTAAACGCGCGGTACGCGGCGAAGAAAGGCAGTGCGACCGGTGAACTTGATTGAGATGGTGCTCGAGGCCTCATTCAGCTTCATTCAAACGAATATGCAGGAGCAAATAGAGTTTGGAAATGCCAGGATTGACTTCTCAATCCGCAGCTGCTGTCGCTCTTGGCTCTACATCTGCTTTGACGACTACGCTGGCGAACGAGCGTAACTCTGCAGGGGTGGGAACGCTCGTGGACTCGATGACGTGCAGTTCTAGATTCGCCGACTGGATGGCAGCAAGCCAGTTAGCTAGTTGCTCGGTCTTTGGAGGTTCGGGGCCAAGTCGCATGGCGATGCCATTAAGTCGCCTTGCGACTGCGTTCTCGACGAGTTTCGCCATGGAGTCGTCTTCGCGCAAGGAATCTGAGTCGATGATCTGGAATAGAGCCAACTGGCATGCTTCCCGCAATCCATCAAGGCACTCGAGGTTGTCGCTGGCGATTGCTACCGAATCCTTCTCATCCCAGTATCCCATGTGCTCCAGTAACTCCGGAATCTTAAACCAGCTTTGGTCTCCATGTAGCACGAGATACGGCCCAACATATTGCCTCCTCGATTGGTTCAACTGATCGAGCAATTTTAGCTGCTCTCGCAGGTACATTGGCCTTAGCCCCGATGAACGATATTGCAATCTCTCGATGCAGGACTCGCTCAGGTCTTCAATGTATACGTGGCCATCGTCTCGTCGCTTCTCTTCGAACAGTGTTTCTGCCCCCGCATTGCGAATCCATGCTCGCTCATTCACAATTGGCTCAAAATCCTCATCTTGCCATACGTCGAAACGAATAAAGTCAGGATTGCAAACATGAAGTAGCGTAGTTGCAGCGGCCGTTCCAGCCTGAATTGTTTTGAGCGAACGCGGATCAAGCGCTTGCTGCAGGTTCTTCGGCTTCGGGTTCAGGAATCGAGGTCTGAGAAAACGCGGGCATGGAGGGCGTTCGGCCGAGACTCTTTCCGCGACTTGATCAAGAGTGGTATGGCCATGTTCCATAATGTGCAGGAGTTCTTCTTCCGGAGATCGATTTTTTCTCGTGCTAAAGACAGACTGAGACTCCTGACTAAGAAGATAAACCGATTCGCGGAGATAATCTCTGACCTCACGTAGCTCTCTTGCAGAGTCCCAATCCTCATGCTGGCTGACAATTCGATCTAAGCGGTTCAGCAGACCAGTTGGGCGACTCTCGATAAAATGTCCCCAGTTGCCAGATTTTGTGCGGAGGCAATGGATCTGCAACAATTCCTGCAGAATTTCAGCTTGCCTCGAGTGACTCAGTTCAAGAAGCTGGGGGCGAATTTGAGATTCGAGGTATCGCCAACTGGAGCTCGCAAGTGGTGAACGATCTGCCCAAGCGTACATGCCGGCCCGCGCCTCAAGTAGGTAGCCGAGTCCGGCTGCATTAATGGGCTGTCCGACGAGCGACGGAGCGTATTCTTCCATTCCTTCACCGAAGATTAGACCGCTGAAGTTGTTGGGCGGATTGACCGACGGAAATCGACATTTGTTCGCAAGAGCCGCCTTCGACAGCGATTTTTGGAAGTAAAGCCAATTCTCATTGCGTATTTGTTCGTTCTGCTCTTCATCGTGGAGCACGTCGAGAGCCAGAGTGGCCTTGGCCATCAAGGGCACTGCGTTGTCGGGCTCAATCTTGCTCCACTGCTCACATGCCATCAGCGCCAGCGCTCGATGTTTGCTTTCGACGAGAAGCGCCCAACCAGCTACAAAACTCGGATCAAGTTTCACACAACGCAGCGCGGCTAAATTGGCTTTGGCGGCTGAATTGTTTTCACCAGAAGATACATTCAATTCCTCCATTCGAGCTAGTGCCGAGCTGAGACTAACTACGGCGGGCACATTGGGGGCCTCGTCCTGTGCCATCTCCTGCAGAAGACTATTTAGTGAATCGGCGAACTCTCCCCAAATGGCCGTGGTGTCAGAGTCAATAAAACGCAGCTTTGCTTCCCAGTAGGCAGCCTCGGCAGAGTTCGGGTAGGCCTGGCTAAGTCGAAGCAGTGCGGATTCGGTGGCCTCGCCAAATCCATCGTCGTTCAGAAAAGCCCAAATAGCTTCTGCCGTCAGCTGACTTTCTGAGGTTTCCCTGTCATCTTGAGCTAGCTGGAATGCAAAGACATTTTGCCCGGCAGTTAAGAAAGCGGCGAGCAAGGAGAGTGTGCGAAGGCGCTGCATGGTTGTCTGCGTTTCTGCGATGCTATGACCGATGAATCAAAAAAAATCTATAGTCTGGTGGTATGTCCGGTCGCCACAAAAAAGTACTTAGGCCGCGTGTTGTGATTTTTGTTGATTTAATTTTACCTGTTTGACCCGTAGCACTCTTGCGTTTGACCCGCAGCCGTAGGCGCAGGCGGTTTACCGACAAGCCGGTCCATGAACCACAGTTCTAGTGGAACGGTTGACCGGTGCAAAAGCCGCCGTTGGCGTCCGGGCCGCCGCAAAGACACTTGCGGCTACCGGTCAAACAATTGAGGAGGGGCACCTGCGCCTGTGGCTACGGGCCAAACGGAAGAGGGACATGGCTGGCTACGACTTGTTGGGTCCGCTTCACGATTCCCCACAGCTGTGGCCGGCTGGTTCCGCTTCGGTCCCAGGCGATGCCCTGCCCGAAGCTAGCAACGTCCACGGTCTTTACATGGATGAGCGTCGAGCCGCTGGTGGGAATTCGCAGGGCGTAGAGTTCGTAATGATCGTGGCCAGTGCAATACAGCAGCCCATCGGGACCCCAGGAACCGCCGGAGTTGCTCATTGGCTTGAACTTGTCGACGATCGACTTGGGGAACACCCATCCCTGCAGGCGACGCCAGTCCTGGTCGAACTGCACGACCTGAGTCCAGGAGGGATCCTGGCCAGGAGGAGCTTTGGAGCCTGAGTAAACGGCAAAGCCTGCCCACCAGTGACCGCTGTGCCAGTCGACCCAGGTCAACGAACCTTCCGTGATCCCGAAGCTGTGATTGCCGACATGACGCAGGGTTGCGGTGTCCCAAATCTCGACGGAGCTGGTCATAGGCAGCTCCGGGTAGTTGGAGTTTGCGCAGTACAGCTTGCCGTTGAGCACGACCCCGCTATTGAGATGCTGGATCGGCCCCTTGGCTTCGCCTTCCCAGGAGGCGACACGTCGGCCTGTATCGCGTTCGTATTTACCGATCGACCGGTTGCCAATGGCATAGAAGTGTTGGGCGTCCAAGGCCACGGCCTGTCGAGCTTCCTTGGTTGCAAACGTTTTTGCAGGCTCAACACGAAGTATCGGTTCGCCGGCCCCTAAGCCCGAGGTCAGTATGGCTAGACCGACGTGCGTGACTACAAAGCAGAAGTGACGCATGGATGGCCGACAGCTAGTTTCACTTGGTCCCATTTCTTGCCTTCCTTGAAACGGAGTTCGATCGACAACTGTGGTAATTCATTTCTGTGCTACTTGCTAAACAGTGCTTCAAGGCATGGATCCGTATCAATGATGCTTAAGAGGGCTGACAGCTGATCTGCTTTGGACAGGATTGTATAGAAATTGGGTTTCATGGATGGTGCACGCTCGATAGCCTCTTGCCATTCCGACCGCGAAAATGGATCTGATCGAATGGCGTTCCAGAAGCCTGTTGTATCGAACAGTCGACCAATTGCGTCCGTTCCGTTTCTTTGGAGCTGGCTCACTAAGTAAGTGGCCATCCCCACCTGAAGCCCATGCAGCCGCGGTCGACTGCTGATTGCATCCAGGGCGTGTGAAATGAGGTGCTCACCTCCGCTGGCGGGTCTCGAACTTCCGCAAATCGCCATCGAGACACCGTTTAGCATCAACGCTGTGGCTAACAAACGGATGCCTTCCAGATCGTGCTCCGGCCGCGCCATGAATTGAAATACGCTGGCGTCAGACAACAGCGCCGCGAAGTCGTCGACGAGAGTGCCGTCATGGTGGAAAGCGAGTTTCCAATCGCGAACGGCGGTTAGCTTGGCTACTAGGTCGCCCACGCCTGAAAGCCAGAGAATTTTTGGCGCAGCCAAACAGACTTCGGTATCCACAATGACTGCCCCAGGCAGGTTGGCGGCAAAGGACCGTCGATGACCTTGATCAACGAGACTGGATTGGGGACTGGCAAATCCGTCGTTGGAAAGTGAAGTAGGAAGACTGAACATCATCGCCTTGGCCTTCGTCGCTACCAACTTGGCGACATCCAATGCCTTGCCGCCACCCAGTCCGACGACGCAGTCGATCGTGTCGTGTAGTTTTTCGCTCAAGGACTCGGCGGTCGTCAGTGAACCGTCGGGAACGGCAAACGTTTGTATTAGCTCGATGCTCGCGAGTCCCATAGCGTCTTGCGCCCGATGAATCAGTGGTTCCGGCAAGCCTTCACTGTGCAAGAGGGCTACCCGGCTGGATTCAGAGCGTTTGAGATAAATCCCAAGCTTGTCCAGCGCTCCTGGCTTGATTCGCACCAGCCCTGGGATGTGCACCTCCCTTCTGCCTCCAATCATTAGCAACTTCCTTGCAGCATGTGAGCGATTTCACTCCAGGCCTCGAATCGGTGAAACTGTTCGTTTCGCTGGGAGAGTGCTTCGCCGAGCCAAGCACGCGCGAACCGGAATTGTGGTTCTACAAGCAACGCGGCTTCAATGTCAGGTCGCCCGTCTCCAGCAAAGGCCACCTGCCCATAGCGGCCGGATTTCAGAGCTTCGGACACGACCTTAGCTTTTGAAATCCCTACCTCTTCGGAGAAGTACGGTGAATCCGAAGGCAACTTCAGCAGCAGCCCGCTTTCAGGCAAAAAGTCACCTGGATTGGAGTGTACTTCAACTTGGATGCCGTCTCGTTCCAACAGATGGTCGATGTACCATCTACACCCGTTCGAAACCACCGTAACATGCCAGCCATTGGTTCGGAGCTGCGTTATCGCATCGGCGGCATTCGAATCAAATCCCATTCCCGCAACGACTGCCAACAGCTCTTCTTCACTGGTTTGGATCTTTGCGAAGATGCGGCGAAGCGCCTCGAAGTGGGAGAGCTTGCCGTCGGTATAGTCTCGCCATGGAGAAAGATCTTCTGGAGTAAGAAGTTGTTGTACGACGCATTGATAGAAATCATCCTGCGTCATCGTCCCATCGAAGTCCGTGACCAGTAGATTCGGTCGCGGAGTGGACTCTATGGGCTGGTCATGGTTGGCCAACTTTGCTCTCCAAGACATTCAAGTTGCAACGGCGCTCTTGATCAAACTTCGGAAGGAACAACCTCCGCTAGTTCGCTACGAAATCGCATGTAACGCAAGTCGTTGGTGCGAGTCGCGCGGACATGTAGCCAGGGTTATCAACGATAGTGGTTGTCCGTTTCTTCGAAAACAGGCTGCACGAAGAGCGCCGTCGACTAAGGCTCTGTCGACTAGGGTTCCGGCGGCGAACCACAGTGGGAGTACGGCGACATCAGAACTCGAGGCCACTGAAACTCGGTCATCGGCAGGTGGCAAGCACGGCGGACGTTCCGAGCCGGGATGTAGAACTGGCAACTTTTGTCACTCCGACGAACAAACGCAAAGAAGTCCCGTACTCAAACTGCAAATCCGCAAAAATTCAACTAACTGGTTGACTTTCTGGGTGGCTCGGTGGATATTCAACCAAATGGTTGAGCAAATCGAGCAATTGAATGCGGTTTTTGGGGCCCTCTCCGATCCAACTCGACGGAGCATGCTAGACGCCCTGCGATCTGGTGAGCTGTCGGTTGGTCAGTTGGCAGCGCCCTTTGAGATGTCCTTGGCGGGGGCGGCCAAGCATGTGCAGGTGCTGGAGCGTTCCAACCTAGTGCAAAGGCGCAAAGAAGGCCGCACCTACTATTGTTCGCTCAATCAAGAGGCGTTTCTCGCGGCGCAACAGTGGTTCCAGCGGTATTCGGAGTTCTGGAATCTTAGGTTGGATAAGTTGACCGAATTGCTTGAAGAAGAGAAGGAGAATTCCGATGACTGACGACTCGGCACGAATGGTGGGTTTCGCGCAATTGGAAATCGTTCGAATTTTGCCTGCCAGTCGCGAACGCGTCTGGGAATATCTGGTCGATCCGGAACTGAGGTCCAAGTGGTTTTGTGCTGGAGCAACCGGTCAGCAACCTGGTGAACCGTTTGTGATGGACTTTGACCATTCTCGCATTTCCGATTCTCCACCGCCTGAGGATGTGGAGTGCGGTGATCCCATAGTGATGCGTGGAACGCTGACGATTTTTGAGCCTCCCCACAAGTTGGAATACGAATGGCCAGGACATGAAGAAGACGACACATCCATCGTGACGATTGAGTTGACGCAGCAAGGTGAAAACACTCGATTGCACCTGGTCCACAGCAAGCTGACGAATCCTGAATTCCAAAAAGGTGCTTCAGCTGGTTGGCACGCACATTTGGATTTGTTGCTAGATTTGATGCATCGCGTGCCGGTTCGGGATTTTTGGTTGCACTACGCCGAAGTGAAATCGAAATACGATTCGGTGACCGTCGATTCTGGCGATTGACCGTGGTCGCAGACCTGGTTGATTGATTCACCCCTCTACCGATCAGATGCTTGAACGAGGCTCCATTCATCGCAGTGTCTAGAGCGGAGGCGGAGGTCGTTTAGCTGTGGCGGACGGAAACGATTGTGGAGCCCGTTATCTCGGGCCTCGCGGGAGATTGTCAATGAGATAGCGCAAGATCTTCATGCGGACATGCACTACGCTACCTTTTCCTTCAGAGAGGCCGTGGTCACGATTGGGATAAACCATGTAGTCAAAGGGTTTACCGAGTTCGATCAGTCGGTCGACCAGACCCTCAATGATTTGAATGTGCGTGTTGGTCTCACCCGAGCCCGTAATAATCAACAACTTGCCCTTGAGACCCTCAGCGAAATTGATGGGCGCCGATTGTTTGTAGCCGTCTTCGTTGACCTCGCGAGTTCGCATGTAGATCTCTTGGAACCAAGCGTTGTACAACCAAGGTTGCGGTTTCGGCACGACCGCAATTCCAACGTGGTACAAGTCTGGCTTGCGAAACATCGCGTTGAGTGTATTCGAGCCACCGCCGCTCCAGCCCCAGATCGCAACACGCTCCAGGTCGATGTAAGGTTTCATCTCGGCGAGCTTTTGGAGTGCAGCGGCTTGATCTTCGGTTGAGAGTGGTCCCAGGCTGCCGAAGATGCTTCGCCGCCATGCAGCCCCTTTGGGGCACGCAGTTCCCCGGTTATCAATGGATACGACCACGTAGCCCATGTCTGCTACGACACGATGGAAGTCGGTTTGGCCGGCCCCCCATCGATCCAGCACGGTCTGTGCATAGGGTTCGCCATAGACGTAAACGAGCACGGGATATTTCTTCGTACTGTCGAAGCTACCAGGCTTGGTGATGCAAGCGTCCATGACTACTCCATCACCGATGTCGATCCGCACAAATTCGGTCGGGCGAGACACCAGCTTTTGGAACTTCGTCCGCAACTTGGCAGGGTCGTTGATGACGCGAATGACGTCGTGCTGGGGCAATTGAATTAGGTCAACGACCGGAGGATCATTCAAGGTGGAATGCGTGTGGATCGCCCATTTAGCGTCCGGTGAGATGACGTAGTCATGCGTGCCAGGCTGATCCCGCGGAGTAATTCGTTCAAGTTTGCCAGAGCCGTCCAAGGGAACGCGATACAAATGCTTCTGTGTTCCATTGTCTGGTGAAGCGTAGAAGTAGTACCAGCCGCCCGCTTCATCGACGAACGCTCGATCGATAATGTCGTACTCTCCAGGTGTCAGCTTGGACTGGACCTTCCCGTCTCGCGAGCAAAGGTACGCTTGCCGCCAACCTTCCTTTTCGCTGATGAAAATGAACGCTTCGCCATTCTGAATCCAATGGGCACCCGAGTTGATACCGTGACTACCTACCGCCCAAGCATCGTTAACTTCCTTGTAGATGCTTCTCACTTCGCCCGCAGTATTCGCCAACCAGAACTCGCGCGTATCGCGGAACCGGCTAAGTGTCTCGACTAGCAGTTCTTCCGAGTTGGGAATCCAATTGACTTGGCCCAGGTAGAAGCCTTCCTCCGGCTGCGGAATGGCCACCCAGTGTAATGCAGTGCGCTCTGGCTGTTCACGGTTTACTTGGGCGACGCCAACGCAGAGTTCTTCGATCGTTTCCCCCACTCGTGCGAAGCGGCGCTGAGCGATGCCAGGATAACTTGGATCGCTCGGTACCAAGACAGATCGTTGGCGAACGTCGGTACGATCGGCTTTGGCAAACAGAACTGAGTTCCCGGATGAGTTCCAGCGAAAGCCATAGAAGGAGACCTCGCGTTCTTCAGCAATCTCTGTCAACTGAGTTTCGTCACTTTCTTTTTCGTCAACCAGCGCCTTCAAGAACAAGTTGTTGTTTTTCACGACCAGGGTGAACATGCCATCGGGTGATTGACGTCTGTTTCGTGGACGTTCTTCGTTGACGACTTGTCGGTCTCCCGAAACGACATCGTATTGCGCCGTGACTTGCTTTCCCGGCTTCGAGTCGTTTTCGCGAAGTAGGTAGGCGGACGAATCCTGCAACCATTCAGCATTCAAGGTTTGAGCACGGAATTCACCACGGTCGTAGATTCCCTTTAGTCTTTCGATGGCGGCGGCCGGCCAGTTTCTATCCGATACATCCTGCGCTGGCGTTGATGACAAGGCGAACGTCGCTGTCAGTGCGATACTGGCAAGGAAACGTGTCATTCGCAAACATCCTGTGCACTAGAGAAATGTCTAGGATCGTCAGAGTTTGGTTGCACCAAAGCCAAACGGCGATTCAATTCTCGCTGCTCGGCACACTCCAACACAAGTTGGCTGCAGCAGTCCGCAGGAAAGCAGATTCGGGCCTTGTGAGGCGCGCCTCGCACGCTGCTTGATGCAATAAAATTGCAAGTGTAAATTATGCTTGAAGGCCCACAGGTCGTCGCTGATTCTGCGATCGGCAATGCAACGATCACCAAAACGACGGGTGACGATTATTACAGAACAAGTGTTGACCAAAACAACGGCGAAGGTTCCAGTTCTCATCCTGAATGGGTTTCTCGGGTCGGGCAAGACCACCCTGCTGAAGAGCCTGCTTGTTCAATCTCACAAGAAAAACATGTCGATTGGAGTCGTCGTCAATGACATGAGCGAGTTGGACGTCGATGGTCAAATCGTCGCTCAGACTGAGTTTTTCGACAAGGATGACAGCAATTTTCAGTCCATTTACTCCTGTGTATTGAGTAGCAAGAAGGGAATCGAAAAGCTCGCGCAAGCACTCGACATGATCTTGACCGATGGCGGGCCCGATCTGCTTGTCATCGAGACTTCAGGTAGCTGCCACCCAATGCCGCTGATCGAGTTTTTCAGCACACAGTCACGATTCAAGCTGACCGGTGTACTGACACTGGTCGACAGCGCGATGATTGACCAAGACTATGGCAGCGGACAGCAGATTGTGCCTATCATGCAGCGCAACCTGCAGAATCAACAGAGGGATACCACGAATCTGTTGGTCGAGCAAGTGATGTTCTGCAGCCATCTGTTACTGACGAAAGTGGACCGCATAGAGCAAATCAAACTGCAGACGATTGCTGAGTCCATCCATGGATTGAATCCTTTTGTTTCGGTCGTTTCTGTACCCTGGGGAAATCTTCCCATGGACGATGTACTGGCCATGCCAGAGTACGACTATCATCGCGTTGAACAATTGATCCAAGAACTGAAGCCGGTTTTTGAAGCGGAGAGCCAAGACGATCGGCCATACAACTTGGCGACCAGAGTCATTCAAGATGATCGCCCGTTTCACCCACAACGCCTGTGGGATACTTGCAACCAACATCTCGGCCAGCACATCTATCGAAGCAAGGGCTTCTTCTATCTTTCGAGTCGCGACAACGTATCGCTACTTTGGAACCAGGCGGCCGCCGGTATCAGTCTGGAGCTGATCGGCTACTGGCGCGCGGGGATCCTTGAAGATGAAAACAATGGCTTGGATGAGATGGAGATGGAGGGGCTCAGGGAGAGGTTAAAAAAAGAGACGGGACGTTTTGGTGATCGTCGCTGCCATCTGACGGTCATTGGTGATCGATCCCAAGTGGATTGGTTTGCCGAGTCACTGACGCGATGCTTTCTCACGGAAGATGAAATCGAATACTGGCAGTCCGGCGGGGAGTTTCCCGATCCCTGGCCTGATAGCTACGTCACCAGAAAGTACTGATGCTTGTCGTCGACTTAGGTGTCTGAGCGCTCCTTTCGTCGAACAACGATGGTGCCAACGGCAACAAAAAATGTTCTAGACCAGCATGGCGTCGCCAGCGATAGTGCTATGGAAGACGGCGTAGATCCAAAAAATGCCGAACGCGATCGCAAACAAGAGTGCGCAGTAAATGGGAAACAGAATGGCCAGAATGACAGCGCGGAGCGCTCCACGATAGCCATCGACAAAGGCTCCGATGGCGGCGAACCACAGTGGAATCACCGCAGCGCCCGCGGCCGTGTTGGTAACCAACTGCATGACGCCCAGTGAAACGGCCAGCAGCGTGGTGGCCGCCAGCGTTCGGCCGACGCTCACGCCGAACGTGCCTGGCATTTCGGGCAGAATGCGACTGGGCGCAAAGCAGAAGGGACCGTTCAGAATCAGCTCGAACCAACCGCCGCGGCGGATCGTGGACGTGGATTGCACATCTTGAGAAGATGAACTCACCGCCAATCCAGTCCTTCCGGCAAACGGTTTAGGTTGCGGGGGGCGCCATCGGTGATAACCACCATGTCCTCGACCCGAACACCGCCATGTTGCCGGCTATACAGCCCCGGTTCGATGGTCAGTACTTCGCCGGCCAGCAAATCGCCACCGTTGTCATCCAGCAGAATTGGTTCGTGCACTTCCAAACCGATGCCGTGCCCGGTCCCGTGCGGCATGATGGGTTCGTCCGAGATCTTACCCCGCACAAACGGAAAGCCGTGCTGTTTCAATTGCGCCTTGGTCGCGGAGTGCACATCGTCGGCGCTCGCGCCAGCTGAGGAGGCGGCGGTCGCGTCCGCTTTGGCGGCGACGACGGCCGCGTGCATGCGGACCATGGTGTCGCTGGCGTCACCATGGACGACTGTACGCGTACAATCCCCGTGGTATCCGGAGGTGTTCGACCGTGGAAAGACATCGATGATGACCGCTTCGCCAGTGCGCAATTCGCCGCTGCCACGCTGGTGACAATCGGCTGTGTCCGGTGTCGTGGCCACGATCGATCCGTGTGGATTGGCGTAGTCGCGATCTAGTAGATACGTGCTTATCATCTTCTGCATGCGCTGGCTGGTCAGCGGAGCACCCTCGTGTTGCAACACACCATCGGACGATGACGACGCTTGCGCAATCACTTGGCAGGCCATCAGCACCGTGTCTTCCGTCACGGCTTGAGCTTTGGTCAGCCAAGTTAGTTCTTGCTCGTCCTTGACTCGGCGATCAAGGACTCCCAATTCGGGAGAGTATTCGACCGGAATGCGCAATTGTTGGATGTGCCAGGCAAAAATGTACGGCAGCGTGCGATCGGTGACGACGCGATCAACGCCCGCCCTGTTCAGGCACTCGGCCACGGCCTGGGCGGTCGCTGTCATGCGGTCGCCAGACAGGCCCGTTGGCGGCGTGAAGTCTGCTGGGCAGAAGACTTCTTGAGCGGTTTCTGCCTCGCGTGCACGCTGCATTTCGATGTCACGGACGATGAAGCGTGTTTGCTGCTGGCCATCGTCTTCAATGGCCAGCCAGGCGGCGGGGTCGCCTACGGAAAATCGAACGCGATGAAACAGAGACGGGTTTTCGCTGGGAATGCCTGCCAGCAAAGTGGCGGTACGGCCCATGCATTTACTCCCATTCAATGGTCGCCGGGGGTTTGCTGCTGATGTCGTAGCAAACTCGATTCACTCCGCGGACCTCGTTGATGATACGGCTGCTGATGCGCGCCAGTAAATCGTAGGGCAGTTGGCTCCAGTCCGCTGTCATGAAGTCGTCGGTGTTCACGGCGCGGACGGCGATGGCATTGTCGTATGTGCGTGCGTCTCCCATGACGCCGACGCTTTGTACCGGCAGCAGCACCGCGAAGACTTGGGACGTTTGACGATAGAGACCTGCCGCCTTGACCTCGCTGACGACAATATGATCCGCTTCGCGCAGGACTTGTAGCTTTTCCCGAGTTACTTCGCCGAGGCAGCGGACGGCCAAACCGGGGCCGGGGAACGGATGTCGCCACACCAGTTGTTCGGGCAGTCCCAATTCCAACCCCAACTTGCGGACCTCGTCCTTAAACAAATCGCGGAGCGGCTCGACCAGATCAAACCCTAACTGTTCCGGCAGACCGCCAACGTTGTGGTGCAGTTTAATCGTGGCAGCCGGGCCATCGGGGGCCGCACCACTTTCAATGACGTCGGGATACAACGTGCCTTGCGCCAGGAACTTGGCACCTTGGATTTTCGCCGCTTCTTCCTTGAAGCATTCGACGAACAGGTAACCGATCCGCTTGCGCTTCTCCTGGGGTTCCGTCACGCCGGCTAAGGCGTCTAGAAAACGCTGCTCGGCTTGCACCACATGGAGATCGGCTTTGAAATGGTTGGTAAACTCGGCCAGTACCGCAGATTGCTCGTCTTTGCGTAGCAAGCCGTTGTCCACCAAGATGCAACTCAATTGGTCGCCAATGGCCTTGTACAGCAAAGCTGCTGTTACGGCGCTGTCGACGCCGCCGGAAAGTCCGC
>JANQOL010000769.1 GCA_028289675.1 Pirellulaceae bacterium | reverse complement strand
AGTAGTCGTCAACTTGAGCCAACCAGTCCTCAGGCACCCCTGCCTTCAATACGCGCAACACGTTCTCGGTGGCGGGATGTCGAATGAGATTGGCGAACGCCTGATAACTTCGCTGCTCTAAGTAACGTCCGATCAGTGCCAGCAGCATTGCAGGCTCGGTTTGACTGAGCGGAGAGCCGGCTCCGTTGCGGGCGGCAACTCCCGCCAAATCCAACCGATGCTGGAGCTCTGGAACCAACGACTTGTCGGGGACCCCGATCGAGATTTCGCGAGCATGATACTTGTCACCCCAGGCCGCTAAACTGGCCGCGGTCAAGTCCGCCTGATCAGCCGGTGAATTGCCCACCAACAGTGATTGAGCAGGCAATTCCAGTTCCAAGTTCTGCCAGGCAGGACCGTGGAGACATCCAAAATCGTCAAAACGATCTCGTTGCGATTCGGGTGCCGCCACCCACACCTGGACATGCGCACTGATCGCGGCCAGAAACCCCAATTGCGTTCTGTTCAGGTCGACGCAGCCCACCACCAAAAACTGCTGGTCCGTACGCGCTTCCTGATAGTCCAGCGCACATAGCCGGGCTGTCTGAATGTCCCACAAATTCAAACGGTCCAATTGGGCCAGATACTCCCGCTGCAACTGGGCCAAGGCACGCCATCGCTCACCTTCTGGGTGGTCGCCCAACACGTTGGCCACTCGCTGCGCGTCCAAGCGATCGCTGGCCAATTCCCGGTGGATCGAGGACAGCACTTTGCCCAGTTCCAACCACGGAATCGTCATGGACTTGGCGGGCGGAATCGGCAACAGCTCGGCCAACTCGCTCGCGGGAGACGCTTGCAGCACGTGCATCCATGCCAGTTGCTGCACCACGTCGCTGGCAAATGGATACTTGGCCGTGTAAAGCTGCTCCGGGAGACTTCCCACCGTCACAATCTGTGGCGGGTACAAAATGACTTGGCGCTGTTGAGCATGCAGCGCCAGCAATTCCGTCAATCGTCGACGGGCCAGGCTACTGGGCAGCACCACCACGACCGAACGCATATCCCACTGCGCACCGGCCCCATAGTCGTCGTACAGCAGCTCGACTGTTCGGGCCAATAAGGGGGCGTCCCAGCCGATAAATCTTCGTCTAGGCGTTGAATTCTTGTCAGCTTCCGCAGCCGCAGTCGGCATCTTGCTCCTCCAGACGTCGCGGACCTGCTCTTCGTGAACCATCTTCCCTGCGACGATGTGCCTATTCTAGCAATCACTCGTGACACCTTTGGTCACAGCCCGCCTTTCGCCGACCGTTTCGCGTTTCTTATTGGCCCACGAGGACAACGAAAGCCGGGGCTACCCCCAAATGTAAAAATAGGCAAAAGGGAGCATTCCAGGAGAGAGAGCTGCCGTCATATCGGCGCCGCTTTCCGAAAGAGAACCTTTTCCTTAAACGTTGCGACCCGCAGATTCGATCTAGTGGATGAATGGCCCTTCGTCCGCGCAGTCACCAGCGTGGATGGTCCGCATCGTGGCAAGGGTCCAATGACGGGAGTCTTGCATGTTCCGTTCGATGGCAGTGGCGCTGGCGCGCATCCTGCAATCTTCATCCAGTCGACATCGCCCTTGGCAAGTGGCGTTGGCGGTCGCGCTCGGCGCCTGCACTGGTCTGATGACCAGCTCCACCTTCCTGGCTGCAGGCATGCTGTTGTTGTTGGTTTGCTTGCCCATTCATCTACCGCTGGCACTTGTCGTCGCCGCTGTGATCGCCAGCGTCAACGCGCTGCTCGCTCCGGCGGTTGGCCAACTCGGCGCGTACTCGCTACAGCAACCCGACGTGCTGTCCTGGGTGCTGCGGATGAACGAGTTCCCACTGGTTCCATGGTTGCGCATCAACAATACCGTCGTCTGGGGCGCCATCGTGCTGGGCGCGGGACAGCTCCTTCCCACGTTTCTGATTTGCTTACCACTAGCACGCGGGTTATGCGGCGACGTTTCGTGGACGTCCCAAGCGGCCAGTGAACTACTTCGTGACCAGGATCCGGATTGGCGGCAAGTTCCTATTCCCAGCGTCAGTTACGTCAGCATCGACTGGGATGACTCGACCGTCTCAGAACCGTCCAGCGAAGTTGCTTTACTCGGCTCGAGCAAGTGCAAGCCGGCTTCAGCCACCTCCACACCGCAAGACTCGGAGACAGGTTCAACATCGGGCGGCACTTCGACCGCGAACACGTCCGCAGTGCAAGCTCGCATGGAGTCGTTTCTGGCCAACCGTCCAAATGCGGAGGAGATGGAGGCCAAGACGGTGGCCGACCGCGCGTCCGAGTTGGCCGAGTTAGTGGACGAAATGTTGGGAGCCTTGCAAGACGAGGAATGGCTGCCGGATTCCACCCACCCAGCTCCCGTCCCAACAGGCGCCAACGCCCAAGTCGCTCCGCTGCCAAACAGCCGGTCGGACGCTGCTAGCGGCTCTTCCGAACAGAGTGACAACGCCGAACACCACTGGCAACGTCACGACGGAGGACAAGCCGGCGCGCGGCGTCCAGCGACCGAACTTGCGGAAAATACGAACGGAAGTCGCTCTCCCAAGTTGAGGCCGATTGGCGACGCATCGCAATCCACCTCAGCGCCAGTTTCCTCGGGACCGGTTGGAGGTGACCTGATGAGCGACGTCATGCAAACCGACCATGCCCCGAGCGCGCGTAGCGCTACGGGCGAGGCTGAAGCGCCGGCCATGGTGCGTCCCCACACGGCTCACCCATCTTCCGCCACGTCACCGAACCACAGTAGTCCCGACTTAAGTTCGGTTCCCGCCCACACTGCTCACGGTTCAAGTCCAGATGCCCAGCGGCCGCAGCCATCGTCTCATGAAGAGGCTCTACGGTACCTGCTGCACCACCTGAAAGAGATTCGAGATAAGGTTTAGCAAGGATGCTGATCAGCCGACGACGATTGCAGTGGTCCATGATTGGATTGCTCGGGCTCCTGGCCGTTGTGCTCGTGCGTCCAGCCCGCTCCTATTTAGACGCGTTCACTGCCCAGTGGATTGTCGACTCCCGCTTGTCGGTCGGCAAAATCCAAATTCACAATCGCGCGAGCGTCCTGGAATTGGAAGACCTTCGATGGAGTTCAGCGTCCGGCGCTCGAAGAATCGGCTTTGAAGCCCCTCGAGCCTGGGTTGCCGTAGACGCCGAACAGCTGGTCGTCAAACAAGTCCGCTGTCCGCACATCCAAGTGGAAGACGCTCGCTTGTTCGTTCAGAGTGTCGATCCGCGCGCGGCGCCGGAGTTGGGCAACCAGCTCTGGCAACGCAATTTGGCCCGCCAAGTCGTCTCACTGGACTGGGAAGATGTGCGTAGGCATGTGCAGTCCCTGCTGGCCGCGCGGGAAACTCATCAGACATGGAGCGAGCGCATTGGCCGCTGGGTAACTCGCTCGCAAGAGATTCTAACCCACATCCAATCGCTCGAAGAAGCTTCGGATCACTCGAACCCTTTGCGTCATGAGCAGCAGTTGGTGGCCAGCCTGGAAAAAGTCCAAGAGCTCAGCCAGGAGCAATCGGTGCTGGCCAGTCAATTTGACGGCATTCAGAAGCTGCTGCAATCCGAGTGCGCTCACTTGGAACAAAAATTCGAATCTGAGTGGGCAGAGCTGGAAAAGTCCGCGATGACCGACGAGTCGGAGATGTCGGTCGCGCATGACACTTTGCTGGATGTGGCGCGGCAATACTGGTTGCTGATCGCCGACTATGGCGAGATTTCGACGGGTATGGCCTCGGCCTGGCCGCGCTACCGATCTCAGCCAGCCTACGACCGCGACATCTTGGTTAGCGACCGACAGCGCTCGCTAGTGGACTTGGAGGAATTGACCGTACAGGGCGTTTTTCAACACGGTGACCGACAAACTCCATTCGGCTTGGTGGCCGACTGCGCCATCTGGCAAGATCCGGTCACCGAACCGACCACACCACAGCAACAATCTCAGTCGCGTTGGGAGTACCGGTTCGTGGACATTGACTATCTGATTCATACCCATGTTCAAAAGCCGGCCGAATCACCTCGACGCATTGATATCGAGGCTTGGCTTAGTTTGAATCCACGAACGGATGTTTCACCGAGTGACCTTCCGCCATTGCCAGGGGCGCCACAGCCGGCAGACATGGACGACGCGACCGAGCCGACCCGCATCGTGGAATTGCAAGGCAATTTGCAAGACGGCCAACTGACGCTGAGAATGTCGCTGTCACCGACGATCTTGGAACCGATGATCACCGACTTGGACTCGCTAGGTGAGTTCGATATTCCTGCCGACGAAGAGCCGCTACGCGTCTCGGTTGCCGGGGCCTGGCAACAACCCGAGTTTGATGTCGATCAAGTGCCGAGTTGGTTCCAAGAAGTCATCGAAACGCAACTGAGAAGCTTACGGCAAACCAAGCATGCGGACTTGCAGCGGCAAGCCCGGGAAGAGTTCTCCAGCCAGCTGAGCAAACTTAGAGCGCTAGTCAGCCAGTCCGCTGAAGAAGGCAGCTTGGCCGCTTCGCGGCAACAGGAACAGACACTGGCAGTCAGCGAACGGTTGCAAGCGGCTCTGGATCGCATCCGCGGCACCGCTTTCGCTCGACGACCGGGTGCCACCACCAACCGCTAGGGCCGCCGCTGGCAGGCAGGCGGTGTCACCGTCCATTGTCCTGCATCTGCATGGGACATTCTCTGGGCCGGTCGGCAGCTATTCCATGCTCACATCGACCTGTCCCTTGACACGCGCCGACTTTTATGTCACTATTTGGTGACATAACACAGCTGGAGCGGCAAGCATGGGCAAAGCACAAGCTGAAAACGACGACATTTGGAAGGCCTTAGCTGACCGAACGCGGCGCGACATGTTGGACGAGTTGGCAGAGCGAGCCCTGACCACGGGAGAGTTGGTGGCTCGTTTCGATCACTTATGCCGAACCAATGTGATGAAGCATCTGGACGTGCTGGTGGCGGCCCGCCTCGTCATTGTGCGTCGCCAAGGCCGAACCCGCTGGAACTACTTGAACCCGGCGCCGATTCAAGCTGTTTGCCAGCGGTGGATCCACCGCCACGTGCAGCACATGGCCGGGGCCTTGGCTCGGTTGAAGGAACACGTAGAAGAGCGCCACGCCCACTCGCCTAACCGCTCCAACTCATCCGCAACATCGAACTGAACCGCCATTCCACTTGGGAGTCACCACATGAACACCACCACACCAACTCCGGCCATGTGTTGCCAATACGAATTGGAGATCGCCATCGACGCCCCGGCCGACCGGGTCTGGGAAGCCATCTTTGAGGAGACAAATTACTGGTGGCTGCCCGATTTTCATGTCATGGGTACCGGTTCGACGCTGACCTTTGATCGCCAACCGGGCGGGCGGGGCTTGGTGGAGCAAACCGAAACTGGCGGAGCTTTGCTGTGGTTCCATGTGCACATGCTCCTGCCCGAGCAGCATACGGTTTACCTGTTCGGCCATGTGGCTCCGGAGTGGGGCGGCCCCAACACGAGCAGTTTGAAATTGGCCGTCGAATCGAACGGGGACGGCTGTGTGCTCAAAGTCACGGACGCACGCCACGGGCAGTTGGATCAGCAGCATCTCGAGTCCAACGAAGCCGGTTGGCTCCAACTATTCACCGACGGCCTGAAGCACCACGTGGAAACTAACGCTCAGCCCGGCTCATAAGGTGACATCCACCAGCACCACGTTTTCAAACTTTCTTCATTTTTTTGGGATAAGAAATCGGACTCTGGAAGAGGTACATGCGCAGGGGGTAGCTGATTTGCTGGCTGCCCAAATCCACACACTGGTCCATTGCGGGATTCCATATGTACCGACTGGCAATCTTTGGCAGCGTCGTCTTTTTCATGCTGCCCTATATCCCTCAGCCAACTCTTTGGGGCCAAGAGACTCGGCTCAGCCCCCAAACCCAAGCAGAACTCGTCGATCGTGCGGCAACGCTCGTTGGTGAGCGTTATGTCTTTGAGACCGTTGGAAGAGACATTCAGGGTCTGCTTCGGGACAAGATCGCCGCTGGCGGCTACCAGCGTCCGCAGACGCGCAGAGAATTCGCTCGGTCACTGACAGAGGACTTGCGGGCCACCAACGGAGACCGGCACTTGAAGGTCTGGGAGATCCCGCAAGACCAAGGTTCCGACGCCCAGCAGATGGACTATCGGCTTCACTATGGCGAGCCCGCCAACTATGGCATCACCAAGGTCGAGATTCTTCCGGGCAACGTTGGGCTGCTACGACTAGCCAACTTCTCCATGGACGAAATGTACGAACCGGCGTGCCGCGCCGTCGATCGAGCGATGGCGATGCTCCAAGCTGTTGATTCGGTGATCATCGACTTAAGAGGTAACCCGGGCGGCGGCGCCAGGTTGGGAACCTATCTAGCCAGCTATTTCTTTGGCGATGAACCGGTGCTGCTGAACACCTACCGATTTCGAGTTCGGGAAGACATGCCCTGCTGGACAACCAGCCGACTGCCAGGTCCGAAACGGCCAGCGCTATCGCTGAGAATACTGATCGACAATGACACGTTTTCTGCCGCCGAGGGATTCGCCTATCAGCTCAAACATCACCAGCGAGCCACCATCTACGGTGAGCGCTCGGGTGGCGGATCGCACGGTGGATCGTCACATGCATTGGGCGAACGCCTGGAAGTTTATGTCCCGTTTTCTTGCAGTGAGCACCCGGTAACGCGAACCGATTTCGAGAGAGTCGGAGTCCAACCAGACATCAAAACGCGTCCTTCGATGGCGCTAGAGGCGGCCCATCGAGACGCCATCCGGGATTTGCTGAAAGACCTTGAACGCAACAATGCCGGCGACATTCAGCTACGCAACGAATACGAAAAGGTCTTGGGAGACTTAAGCGTAGCTCATGATGCTACGGCTCCGGCCGTAAATGAGCTTGACGGAGAGACGCCAGACGCCAAGAGTCCGGACACAACAAGTGCTGGGGGCAGCGACACTCAACCAGATTTCGACAACCTCTCAGAGCGGATGTCAGCCGCCGCGAGTGCTGTACGGCAGGCTCAGAATCTGCCGGGGTTGGCAATTGTCGTCGTCCGTGATGGCAAGACCATTCTGAGCGAAGGTTTTGGTTTTGCGGACGTAGCTGTCCGTCGTCGTGTTGACCCGGCACAGACCATTTTCCGTATCGGCTCCATCACAAAGGCCCTCACTCTGCTTACCCTGGCCAGACAGATCGATCGCGGTTTGATCGCGCGAGACGATGATGTTCAGCGTTGGATCGACTCGTTTTCGCGTCACGGCCAGATCGCTCAACCGCTAACCATCGAACATTTGCTCACGCACACAACGGGCCTGGATCAAATCGGGTCGAATCGGCAGATCAGGCAATGGCACCTGCCGCTGGACGAGCGAAGGCGGCAGCGTCCTTCACTGGAAACGTTTCTGCGCGATGGAAACTTGCGACGTATCGAGAATCCCGGACACGTCCATCGATACGACACTTATGGTACGACCCTGGCAGGGTTCATCCTCAGTGAACTCCATCGCACAAGCTACGCACAGGCTATGCACCAGGAGATGTTTGACGTTTTGGGAATGGAGAGCTCGTCAGTCGAAGTCTCTGACTCCAAGCGGAGTCAGTTGGCTGTCGGCTACGGATTCGAGAATGAAAGCTTTCAACCACGACCGTACGAACTGTATGTCACCACCCCGGCTTCGTCGATCGATGCAACGGCGGAAGATATGGCCAAACTGCTGCAAGCCTTGACGTCTGACGGGGCAAATTTCTATGGACGTTTTCTCTCGCCCGAAATGCATAGACGAGTCATCGCGTCTCAGTTCCGCGTTCATCCAAAATTCTGTGGCGTCTCTCATGGACTATTCGAATCGTGGACTTCGGAAGATGGCACTCGCGATGTTCACCTTCGTTCATTGGGTCACGGTGGCGACATGGATGGCTACCGCGCCGCGATGACCATTATTCCGTCGCAGAGGATCGGGATCTTTGTTGCCACTAACCGTTCGCCCAGTGCAGGAGGCGGGTCAGTCGACTTCCGGCCACTGATCGATGTTGTCCTGGATTCAGTTCGCGATGCGCCACTGGTTCCTGCGTTCCCAGTTGCCGAACCGTCCAATCGCTCACTTGAAGAATACACTGGAGACTACCACTATGGAGTCTTCTGCCACACCATGTCCGCCCAAGATCAGGGGCAAGGCGCATGGCGGCGCGGAGTTGCCAGACGCGTGCGCGCTGTTGGCGGCGAGTTGCAGATTCGCAATGAGCGATATCGGCGGGTGGAAGAGGACTTGTTCGTGGCAACGAACGGGCGTCGATTCGTCAGAT
>JANQOL010000738.1 GCA_028289675.1 Pirellulaceae bacterium | reverse complement strand
ACAGTACCCTGGGAGACAACCGTCGCATGACAACGCAGTCTGATTCGGAGGCCGACCTCAACGACATCGATCGCAGGTTGTTGCAGCTGCTCAAGGAGCGTGCGCAAGTCGCCCGGGGTGAAGTGACGGACCACGAGCAGTGGTTGTTCGCTGGCGGAGCCAGCCAGTTAGCGGAGCGGCATGCCGAGGACTTTGACGTGGAGCCCGAACTGCTGGCCGGCTGGCTGCGGCATGCGGCCAGCTTATGTCGGCCGGCTGTGACCGCGATTGCTTATTTGGGACCCATTTATAGCTACAGCTATCTGGCGGCCGCCAAGCACTTCGGCATGGCTGCGAACTTGGTGCCGGTGTCCAACATTGCTGCCGCGTTCGACGAAGTCAGACGCGGGCAAGCCCAGTACAGCGTGGTGCCGATCGAGAACAGCACCGATGGACGGGTGGTCGACACGCTGGGCATGTTCGCCACGTCCCCGGCCAAGATTTGCGGCGAAGTGTTGTTGCCGATTCATCATTGTTTGCTGGGCCAAGGTGATCGCGCGGCAATACGTGAAGTTCACAGCAAACCGCAAGCCATATCTCAGTGTCGGCAGTGGCTTGCGCAGCGTCTGCCTCAGGCCAGCGTGGTGGAGGTGTCCAGTACGGCAGTAGCCGCCGCGCATGCTGCCGACCAAGACGATGTCGCCGCAATTGCCAGCTTGGAAGCGGGCCTGCACCACGGACTCAGGGTCATTGATCACAACATCGAGGATCATTCGGAAAACGTGACTCGTTTCGCGATCATCGGGAACCGACAGCAGGCTCCTACAGGCCGCGATAAGACTTCGTTGATGTTCCAGCTGGAGCATCAACCCGGCGCGCTAGCGCGCGCCATGCTGACCTTTCAATCCGCTCAAGTCAATTTGACCTGGATCGAGTCGTTTCCACTTCCCAATCGTCCGAACGAGTATTTGTTTTTTGTCGAACTGGAGGGTCATCAGCAAGATGCACCGGTATCCTCCGCCGTCACCGAGCTTGCAAAGCATACGTCGCGTTTGGACGTACTCGGATCTTACTGCAAGGGTGCGCTCAGCAGCGCTTAGTGCGGGCCGCACAGACATAGGGCCTAGCTGGAGAGCACCGCTGCCAACCGGACGCGCCGCTAAGCGACCGCTGCTTTGCCCGCCGGCGCGAGCCTGGTCGTATCGCTCGATTCTGACTGTCCCGCGGGACTAAGAGACGCCGGTGGAGTCCGCTGAAATCCCGAATCGGAATCCGTGCCGCTGGCTGGCGTGGGCACGGGGCCTGCTGGCAAAGCACGCGAGGAAACATTGTTGGAGGGTGCCGCAAACCACCGCTTGGAGATGCGAGACGGCATCAGACGCACCAGCTCGTTGAGATTCCGGTGGTCGCCTTGCGAAAAACCCTCGTTGCCGGCCAGCTGAATCGCTGCGTCCACGTGGCTCTTCAATTCCTCGTCACTACCCTGTTCATCAGCGCCGATGGCCAGTTGGAGATGTGCCAGCGCGGAGCAGATCGCGTCCACTTCAGGATCGCGTAGGGTCCGCTGAAGCACGTCCTGCGCTTCCTTGTAGTCGCCTCGTTCTTGCAAGGCGTCCGCCAGCTTGATGCTCGACTGTCCGGCGTAGTATCCGTCGTCGGGAAAGTAATAAGCCACCGCTTCCCATTTGGCGACTGGATCCAAGGTCGTATCCAGCAGCGCCAGTTGAAACTGGTCTTCCGCCGAAGCCATGTGCGGCACATCCTGATAAATGTCCGTCCGCCCATCCTCGAAGATTCGAAATGGCCGACGAAACGTACTGGCGGCGCCAATGGCGAACGAACCTAACAGAAGGCAAGTCGTCAGCACCGGCGCGAGCCAGGATCGCCCACGGCTGGCACGGTTTCTCAAGCGGGACTGCAACTCCAACGTAGCTTGCAGAGGGCCAGCACTCCGCGCGTGGCTAGCGCCTGGCAAGGGAACGGTCTGATCCGGCCAGACGTCGGCCAAGTCGCCGGATCGATGCTGCTTGAGGTAAGCCACGACTTCGGCTGGGTCCGAGAAGCGGTCGGCGGGTTTTTTGGACAGCAGCCGGTCAACCAGCTCAGCCAGAGAACTCGGCAGATCGCGGCGCAAGTCAGTCAGCGGCGGCACATTGGTCTGGACGTGTTTCATCGCTAGCGCAAGTGGTGTTTCTCCGCTGAACGGCGGCTGACCACCGAGCATGTGGTAGAGCGTTACACCGAGTGAGTACAGGTCGCTGCGAATATCGACGTTGCCTTCCTGGAT
Source organism: Pirellulaceae bacterium (assembly GCA_028289675.1). Taxonomy (GTDB): domain Bacteria; phylum Planctomycetota; class Planctomycetia; order Pirellulales; family Pirellulaceae; genus Aureliella. The sequence continues at coordinate 11,955 of JANQOL010000738.1, read as the reverse complement.
CTGTTCTGGACTCATGTACATTGGTGTGCCCAACGTGGTCCCCGCCCGCGTCAATTGCGGATCGTCCCCTAGCAACACGCGGGCGAGCCCAAAGTCCGCCACTTTGACTTCACCGTCCTCCGTCAACATGATATTTTCGGGCTTAATGTCCCGGTGAACAATTTTGCTCGATGAGGACTTGGTCAGCGCTGCCAAAATCTGCAGCAGCATGCTCAATGTTTCCGCAATACCCAACTGGCGATCTTGCGCGCCGGTACTGCCGCTCGAAGACGAGTTGGTCACTGCCGGTTGATTGGTGGCATCCGTGTCAGCTGACATGTACTGCCGCAGGTTGGAGCCGGCAATGTACTCCTGAGCGATGTATCGATGGTCACCGTCTTGGCCCACGTCATAGACCTGGACGATATTGGGGTGCACCAGCGAAGCGGCGGCGCGGGCCTCCTGCATGAAACGTTGCAGGTGCGTGGCCTCGGACGCCAGCGATGGTCGCAGCACTTTGATGGCCGCCGGTCGCTGCAGGCCTTCATGAATGCCGTAATAGACATCGGCCATCCCACCGCTGCCCAGTTCGCGTTCAATCCGGTACGCGCCGATTCGCGAGCCGAGCAGCAAATTGACAGACGATGATTGGGAGGCCATATGCGGTTAACACATCAGGAATCACGGACGGAACGGGGGATTCCCCGTCGGGCGTCTTTCATTGTAATCGTTTTCTCGAAACGGCAATTTATCGGTGCCAAAGTCGGTTATCGACCAGCGCCTGCACCGTTTGGGGCAAGCGAAATCGCGGCAGACAGCGGAGGGTTATCTACCAGGTAGATTGGGCGCGGACCAAGTCACACAGTTCGATCAGTTGTCCGGGAGTGAGCTGCTCTGCCCGGACCGAAGCGTCCAATTCCAGCGTCTGAAGCACTTGATCCACTTCAGCCTTGCCCAAATGCGGCTTCACTGCGCTCAACAAGGCTGATCGCAGGAACTTGCGGCGGTGGAGGAAAATGTTGCGGACCAGTTGGTGAAAGAAGCTGGGGTCCACCAACTGTTTGCGAAGTACTTTTTGAGGACGAATATCCAGAATCGCGGACTCCACTTTGGGCCGCGGCCAGAACACACTGGGCGGCATGATGCGCACAATCTCCGCTTTGCACTGGGCCTGCATCCAAACGCTGAGAGCGCTGTAGTCCTTCGTGCGCGGGCGCGCTGTGATACGCTGTGCCAGTTCTTTCTGGATGGTGGCCACCATGCGGGTCGGCCAAGGTTCTACATCCAGCAAGTTGGAGAGAATCGGAGTGGCGACGTTGTAGGGCAGATTGGCAACCAGTTTCAGTCGTCCGCCGGAAATATCACCAACACGTTGTTGAATCGTCGAAATCACCTCGGGATGCAGCCGGTTCTTGTTGCGCAGTGCGTCCTGTTCCAACAGCGTGACGTTTTCAGCGGACGCAAATTCAGCACGCGCCAGCGGTGCCAGATACTTGTCGATTTCCACGGTGACGACATGACCCGCCCGCGCAGCCAACAGATTGGTCAGCGATCCCATGCCAGTGCCAACTTCCAGCACCACGTCCCGTTCACTCAGTTGGGCTGTGTCGGCAATCAACTCCACCAGATTCAGATCGATCAGGAAGTTCTGACCAAACTTGGTCTGAGGTTGGATGCGAGCCGCCTCGAATCGCTGTTGCAAATAGGACAGCGTTTGCCGTTCCGACATAGTGCCGCCCGCTAACGTTGGGATTCGAGTTGTCGTTGGACGTACTTGGCCATCAAATCGGTTTCCACGTTGACCGAGTCGCCCACTTGGAGCTGTCCCAAAGTGGTCACTGCCAGTGTGTGCGGAATCAGTGCGACGGAGAAGGTACTCTCGGTAACATCCACGATCGTCAGACTCACGCCGTCCAGAGTGATGCATCCTTTGCGAACCATCTGTCGAAGGAGTGGCTCCGGAGCGGTGAAAATCATATTGGACCAATCGGCCTGATCGTCGCGCTGTTTCAGATGTGCCAAGCCATCGATGTGCCCGGTGACCAAGTGCCCGCCAACACGCGCGCCGAAGGCTAGAGAACGTTCGCAGTTGACCTGGCTTTTGCTCGTTAATTCGCCCAAGTTGGTCAAGCTGAGCGTTTCGCGGCCGGCCTGAAATTCGAATTGTTCCTCATCGCAACCGACGACTGTCAAACAACAGCCGTTCGTGGCGATGCTGTCACCGATGGCGACGTCGTCGAACGTGCCTGGGCGCCGCAAGCACAAACGGATCCCTTCCGGCTCGGGCACGACCTGCAAAACTTCGGTTTGAGTTTCGACCAATCCTGAGAACATGGAAATCCAGGTAAGAGCTTTTCGAGCAAGTTCGAGATCAAGTTCAGCTTTCCAAGAATTTACACGTCCCTACCCTTTTGCACGACCCGCAGCCTGCCCGTCTGGTACTTTTCACTGGTTTGCGCACAATATCGTCCAGATTGGGTCGCACCAATTCCGTTTGACACATCGTTCCCAGTTTCCGAGCCGCGTAGAGGGCGAAATGAGCATTATCCAATCCGTACAGGGCCGACAGATTCTTGACAGCCGCGGCAACCCGACCGTCGAAGTGGAAGTCGAGCTGATGGATGGTTCGTTCGGGCGAGCTGCCGTGCCCAGCGGCGCGAGCACGGGTGCTCATGAAGCCTGGGAACTCCGCGATGGAGACAAGAGTGTCTACTTGGGCAAAGGCGTGCAGCAGGCCGTGGAACACGTCAACGGCGAAATCGCGGACGCGCTGATCGGTTTGGACGCCGTCCAGCAACGCGAAGTTGACCAAGTTATGTTAGACCTGGACGGCACGCCGAACAAAAAGAAGTTGGGCGCGAACGCCGTGCTTGGCGCCTCGTTGGCGGTGGCCAAGGCGGCCGCCAGCTTCGTGCAATTGCCCTTGTATCGTTACTTGGGCGGTGCCTCAGCTCATATTTTGCCCGCGCCGATGATGAACATCGTCAATGGCGGTGAGCACGCCGATAATTCGGTGGATGTTCAGGAGTTCATGGTCATGCCATTGGGCTTCGACCGTTTTGGTGATGCCCTGCGAGCCGGAGTGGAGATTTTCCACCACCTGAAGAAAGTTCTCAGCTCTCGCAAACTGAATACGGCGGTTGGAGACGAAGGCGGTTTCGCACCTGATCTGGGTAGCAACCAGGAAGCCTTGGACTTGATCATGGAGGCCATCTCGCAAGCTGGTTATCAAGCTGGGGAACAGATCTTCATCGCCTTGGATGTCGCCGCCACGGAGTTCTACGATGACGCGAAGAAAGTCTATCGCATCGATGGCAAAGAACTTTCCGGGCCGGACATGGTCGACTTCCTAGCCGGCTGGGTCGACAAGTATCCAATCTGTTCTATCGAAGACGGCTGCTCGGAGGATGACTGGGAAAGTTGGAAGCTACTAACCGACAAGGTTGGCGATCGAGTCCAATTGGTCGGTGACGATCTGTTTGTGACAAACGTCGACCGTCTGCAGCGCGGAATCGATGAAGGCATCGGCAACAGTATCCTGATCAAAGTCAATCAGATCGGCAGCCTGACCGAAACGATGAACGCAATTCAGCTGGCGAGTCGCAACGGATATACGTCGATTTCCAGCCACCGGAGCGGTGAAACCGAAGATGCGACCATTGCGGATTTGGCCGTGGGCCTTTCCACGGGGCAAATCAAAACCGGTTCGGCGTCTCGCAGTGACCGCATGGCCAAGTACAACCAGCTGCTGCGAATCGAAGAGGAACTGGGCGACACGGCTCGGTATGGTGGTCCCCTGTTTCCCAAAAAATAGGGGCAAGTTGCCCAACAGACCGGCCAGCTTGGCAGCGGCAATCATCCCGACCAGCACGCGAGCCGAGTAGCCATGGATGCCGCCGCTGAAGAGCGGTTGTGCTTCCGCGGGTGGCTGTTTTAGGCGATCGCGAGCAACTACCGTCGTTGATCACCCAGGCCACCGGGTCGGTACAACTGGGCACTAGGTTCGCAGCAGACGCTGCCACACCTGGCCACATCGCTCCAGCCAACTCATGGGACGCAGATTGGGGTCATCGGTGGAGATGATGTGTTCTTTGCCGCGGCGAGTCGTCAAGCACAGATCGCCGTCGGGCAAGATCCGAGTTACCACCCAGTACTTGTCCACCATGTAGCTGTAGGTGTCGCCCTTGGCGGCCGGTGAGACGTCCGCTGCTCGCCTGCCTGGGGACGTGCTCACTTTTTGTTTGGCGTAGACAACGGTCTGTCCAACTCGGTATTTCCTGGCCAACGACTATCTCCCCTGGCGATTCCATCGCTATGTCAAATGTTAAGGAGTTCGGAGGCTTGGCGGAAGGTGCGTGAACCCCGGCTGAACGAGAATAGCCAGCGATCCATCTAGTGCGAGTCGCACGGACACGCGTTTGCGCCATCAACGACGGTAGTTGGTGACTCTGTCGAAGATAGGCATCACTGAGAGCAACGAGGCGCGCTAGCAAGCGCGAGATTTTGACTTCAGCCGTCGCCATGAACACGCTTGTGCAACAGCTCCGCGGAGTTGATCAGCGGAATGGAACACAACAGTCGGACTAGCTGCTCGGGGCCTTGCACGGCGCCCGCGTCGCGGACCTGTGCCATTTCGCGCCGTAGTTCGGATTGCAACTGCGCCAGGTCTTCCGCAGCCCGCTCGGTTTGATTCGTATAGGCGGATGCCGTTGCCCGAAACAGCAGATCGCCCGGTTCACACTCGTCCAGGGGCACCTTACTCAAAACCGTGGACGCGTACTTGTGCTGACCGTTGCGGGCTTGCACCCAAGCTTTCATCCGAAAACGAGCCGAAGGGCGTTTGTCTGGCGCCGTCGCCAGGACTTCGGCAACCAGGTCACGCTGGGTACTGTCCGAGTACACCAGCCAAGTGGCGAACAAGAGACGCCACGTTGGCGATCGCAAATCATGCCGTGCAATTAGGCTGTCTCCCGCACGGCCCCACGCGGCTTGACCACCTTGAGCCAGCAACAATGCGGTTTGGGCATAACGCTGATTCGGATCACTGGATTCGAGGCTGGCGTCCTGCCCATATCGAGCTTTGATAAGACCATTGGCTTCGTCGAATTTTCCTTGCTTGGCAAACTGCCAGATCCCTTGCCAATGCTCCGAAAGTTCTTCGGGTGTCAGAGATTGATTTTCTGGAGTGCCGTCTGGCGCAGTTGTTGACGATTCGAAGCTCGAAGAAGATGCACTACCATTAAACCAAGGCGTAAACGGAGCGATGGCGATCCCGCAAACAGCGGCCAAGCCCAGTAGCACTTGCCAGCGAAGCCAATAGTGGATCACTGACATGACTGTGGTCGGAGCCGATTTGGCAGATTGGTTTCCACCGCGGCTGGCTCGCCGCTTGTCGCGCGATTTTTCGGAGTGGGAACTCGAGCGGCGTGATTTCGTGTGCGAGCGACTGCTGGGCCGCTCCAGACCGGAGCTGAGTGCTGCCAATTCGTAAGCGCGTTCGGGTGGATCGACTTTGCCCGAGCTCTCTGAGACCGGTGGTTCAGTTCGGACGGCGCGAATTTCGCTGGCCAGCCGCTCTGCGAATTCCTGCAGACGGTCGAGTTCCTGCGCCGTCAAGGATTCCGACTCCACCAGCCAACGCGCAATCTCAGTGACCGTTTCAGGCGAAGTGCCCGCCGGATTTTCCGCACTGGCCGTGTCCCCGGATTCGTGCAGCTGTCCAGCCAAACGAGCTAGCAACTGTGCTTGGTCCTTCGAGGACGGCGCCGTCTGAAGAATGTCGTCGTCCGCGTCTGGCATCGACGTCTACCGCTTGCTGGCATGCCGCAGAAAGCGAAGCATGCTTCTAAAAAACGAAAAGTGAAGAGTCTCAAAATAATCGGCAACCGCCGCCAACTGCGCTCGGAACCCGTCGATTCCTTGCATTAATGGTGTTTGTCCGTAGTAATAGGGGGTGTGCGAATCGCATAAACCGGCCTGCTGTCTTGCCCCCTTAAACTCGTTTGAAGAATCCCGTCGCTAGGCAGATCGCAGTCTTGGCCCTACTCGATATCATAGCGGCCAGACTCGGCAGTTGCACTGTCGCGCTTGACTCTGGGGCAATCTGAATTGGCGTCAGCGCCGGGGGCGACTGATGGAGCGAATAGCATGAGCATGGACTTCAATCCTCAACAGCGAGCTGCCATCGAGCACCAGGCACGTCACCTGCTCGTGTTGGCAGGGGCCGGGACCGGCAAGACACGAACCATCATCGGGCGGGCTGCGCACTTGATTGAAAGTGGCACTCCCGCTGAGCGGATCGTGATCGTGACTTTCACCAGGCGGGCCGCCCACGAGATTCGCAGCCGATTGAGCTCGACGATCGGTGCCGGAGGCGCGCGTGTCGTGGCTGGGACGTTTCACTATCTGTGCCTACGCATCATGCGAGCTCGGCGGCGATGGTTTGGCTATCAAGACATGACGATCATGGATCGGGACGACCAACTGCAGTTGATGAAGTTGGTGCGCGGTGAGTGTGTGGGCGGAAAGTCGTCCACCAAAGCCACGGTTCCCGCAGCCGCTCAGCTGCTTGACTACTATTCCTACGCCCGCAATACGAACCAGCCCGCCAGCGAATATCTGCGAAAGTTCACTGATTTTGAACAATCGTCAGTCGAATTGCTCTTGGACATTTTCAATGCCTACAAGACGCGAAAGCAAACGAACGGCTATCTCGACTATGACGATATCTTGCATCGCTTCGCCAAAGTTCTTCACGACGACGCTCATGTCCGCGAGCGCGTTGCGACCCAGTACGATCACGTGCTGGTTGACGAGATGCAGGATACCAACCCCTTGCAGTGGTTGATCTTGGAAAGTCTGGCCGAGCATTGCAATTTGTTTTGTGTCGGCGACGACGCGCAGAGCATTTACGCTTTCCGCGGAGCGGATTTCCAAAACGTTCACTCCTTTAGCGATCGCCTACCGCAGTCGGAGGTCGTCAAACTAGAGCAGAATTACCGCTCCACCCAACCCATCTTGGAGCTCGCGAACTGGGTGTTGGCGCAGTCTCCTCTCAATTATGACAAAACGTTGCACTCGGAAAGAGCGGAGGGAACCCGGCCTCAACTAGTGGACTTTGATACCGAGTTGGACGAAGCACAGTGGATTGTCGCGGCCATTCAAGCGCGGAAGAACGAAGGTAATTCATGGTCGGACCATATGATCCTGTGCCGCACGGCCTACTCGGCGCGTCCCGTCGAAGCCCGGTTGATTGAGCAGAAGGTGCCCTATCGCTTTGTCGGTGGCATCGGACTGCTGCAGATGGCTCACGTCAAAGACCTGTTGGCGGTCCTGCGATGCGCGGTCAATCACCGTGATGAACTAGCGTGGATGCGCTACCTGACACTGTGGCCACGCATCGGCGAGGTGACGGCAGCTCGCGCTGTTGAGCGGCTGGCTCGAGAAGCTTCCGCAGCAGAGGCGGCCGAAACGCTAAAGGAGGTCTTTGCACAACGGAAGGAAGTGACGGAGTTACCGGCGACCGTGCTCCAGCACTTGACGCAACCGAAGCTGGCACTCAAAGCCGCGATGAAAGCGCTGGAGCCAGTGGTGAAAACTAAGTATGAACGTTGGGAGTCACGGCGCAACGACTGGCAACTAATCAGCAAGTTGGCTGCCAATCATGCCAGTCTGCAGGCGTTCTTGGAAACTTATACGCTGGATCCGATGTCCGCCACGGAGGCCACTGCTGGTGACAATCCACAGGAGGGTGTTGTCACGCTGATCACGGTGCACAGCGCTAAAGGCACGGAAGCCAAGGTCTGTTTTGCGGCTGCCGTACAACCCGGCAATTACCCGCATTCTCGCAGTCTGGCGGATCCGGACGCCATCGAGGAAGAGCGAAGAGTGCTGTATGTGGCTCTGACTCGTGCCTGTGACGAGTTGTTTGTCACTCGCAGCCTTAGCCGTGGTTATGCCCGCGCTTCCTGGAACGCCTCGACGGGCACGCACTACTTTTTGGAAGGCTTGCCGGCCGGCGTCGTGGATTGGGATGCACCCGGGTTCGGCGCAGCCGTTCACGTGGACGACGATGTGATTGGCTAACGCGAGTCGTACGAACACACGGCCTGCGCCGTCACCGATGACGGCTGCTCACCGACGTCCAGAACAGACGCCACAAATAACTAAGCATGCGCGCGTATCAACAAGTTGGCACAAGTGCCGACGTGTCGTCTGTCAGACGTCTTTGGCCGCAGGTTAAACTACTGCAGCGTGTTTGTTGGATTCAAACGGCACCTATTTGTCCATCAGCGATTCGCCACTGCCATCTATGAGCATTCCGTCCAACGTCTCGGACCTATTTCTAAAGAAACGGCTGGCGCTGCGCTGGAATGGCCAAGACGTGGCATTGGACGTACCGGTCGACGTATTTAGCTCTCACCAGTTAGATGATGGCACGAACTATCTGATGCAGCAGATGGCGGGCACTACCTACCGTTGGCCTCGTGCCTTAGATGTCGGTTGCGGATACGGGCCATTGGCCATCTGGCTAGCGGTCCTTGAGCGCAGCCAACAAGTCGACGGCATCGAACGGGACTGGGTCGCCGCCCACTACGCTCAGCGAAATGCGAATCGCGCCGCCAAAGGCCGGGTGAAGATCAGGCCCGGCCTCGCCTTCGAAGGTGCTGAGGCAGGCACCTACGATCTGATAGTCTCGAATTTGCCAGCCAAGATCGGCAGCGTCGCCCAGCGGTACTTGTTGTTGGGCGCGCAACGCTATTTGAAAGGCGAAGGTCAAGTCTGGTTGGTGGTCGTGCGCCCTTTGTTGGATGAGGTGGAACGGCTACTGTCCACGGCGCCGGTGGAACTGTTGCATCGATCTGCCAATGCACGACATGCGGTACTCGCTTATCGCTTTGTGGATCCGCCGACGGAAACACTGCCCAAGGACTTCGAGTCGCTTACCCGCACATCATCCGACGTTGCGACAACTGCCACCGAAATCGAAGAGGGGCTGAATGCGGGGCAGAACGCGGGCCCTTACCTTCGCGGACAGCGACCATTCCAACAGGATTCGACGTCGTACGTGGTGGACGCCTATCACAATGTTCCCGAGTTCGACAGTTACTCCTACGCCACGCAACTGCTGTTCAACGCCATGCAGGAGCCATTGGAAGAACATCCGACCAGGTCGCTGGCGATTCTGAATCCTACCCAAGGTCACTTGGGCATCTGGGCAGGCTCGTGCGTCTCTAACTTACAAACCATTGTGTTGTTGTCTCGAGATGCGTTGGAGCTTCGAGCTGCACGGCACAACTTGATGAAGTGTGGATTTACGGGACAGGTGATTGAGAGTCATGGCGTGGATTTACCTGCGGTCAACGTCGACTTGGTGGTCGGTCATCTGCGGGAAAAAGAAGGGACCGACATCGTTTTGGCCCGCATCCAACAGATGCTGCAGTCGTCGTTCGGGCGCATCTTGTTGCTTGCCGCCAAAGCTTCGTTTGCAGGCCGCCTGGTCAAGCTGATGGGGAAACTGCCTGTCCGTACTGGAAAGCTCACCAAACGCCGCGGCTACGCGGTGATGTCGGTGCGCTCCCGCTAAACTAGGAATCGGGTTTAGGCGCGTCGCACTTCGCAAACTTCGGAACATTCAAAATCGGCCTTGCTTTCTAGTCAGCAATCACGGTAAATTTGGCCAAGCAAATTTGGTGATAAGAATTTGGGTTGATAAATTTCACCGTGCCTCGCAAGGGATTGACAGCACAAGGCTTGCGTCGATGCAAGCATTCATCATGGGTGCTTGGTAGCGTAAGTCAGAACTCAAGTTAGAGCCATGTATCGGTGCGACTCGCACCAGCTATTCAGGGAGGATCATGATGGGACCCAAGGATGCGGAGTTGTTGACCGAGCGTGAGTTGGAGCTCATGCACGTTTTTTGGAATGGGCAGGAGATGACCGCCCACGCGGCGCGCGATCGCCTGGAGGAATCAGGGCGTCCACTGACCTACACCACAGTGGCGAATCTGTGTCGTCTTCTGGTCGAAAAGGGTTTTCTCAAGCGTCTGGGTTCTGCTCGGCCCTTCACATTTTGTGCGGTCAAGTCGTTTCGCGAAGTATCGGCCACGTTGGTGTCGGACATGGTGACGCGTCTATTCCGCGGCTCGCGAGAACAACTCATTCTGCATGTCTTGAATCCAGAGCAACTAACGCCGGAAAAGCGGCGGCTGCTAGAGGAACTATTGGACGAGGAGGCCGGCGATGAGTGACCTAGCTGTTTCCCTGGTATGGGCAGCCATCCAAATCTGCATCGTTAGTGCAGCTGGCCTGATCGTGGCATGCTTAGCTCGCGGCCGCTATCCGCAGATGCTAAGCGCACTCCTCTCGGGAGCCTGTGGTATCTGCTTGGTCGTAGGTGTCTTGCCGCTACTGCCGCCGCTGAATTGGTCGTGGGCGAACTGGCGCGCAGCCGATCCCGCCATCGCGCGTGTCAGTGGCGGAACAGAATCGACGTCGATGCCTACAAGCGGTGACGCGTCATCAAGCAAATCCGTTGCAGCAAGCATGGCCACGGCCACAAACGCGTCTAGCGGAGAGACTGCCATCCAAACGATGGCTCGACACAGACCGTCCGAAGTTCGAGAACAGAACGATAGGACCGCAGACAAGCGCTCTTTGACGAGTGGCCTCCTGGGGCCGATCTCTTGGTCGCCCGAGCTGTGGATGTCGTCCCCGATTTGGCAGCGCGGCCCACGCAGCTCGGGCATGGCGCTCTTCCTGCAGTCTGCCGACACCGCGATTCGGCAATTCACGGATTCTGGCTGGGGTTCGTGGGTGTTGTGGCCGGTGTTGGCAGCTTTGCTGGTAACGCCATGTGTTTCCATCGGACTGTGGTGCCTGAGCTTCTGGCACGCGCGGCGCATTGTTGCGACAGCGACGCCGATTTCCGATGAACGAGTTAGTCGGCTGGTACAACGTCTCAGCCGAATCATGGGATCGAACATCGGCGTGCAACTGGCGGCCTCCGATCAGATCGCGGTCGGCGCAACCGTTCGATGGCGGTGTCCCACCATTCTGCTGAATCCGGAATGGCGAAGCTGGAGTGCTGCGGAATTGCAGGCGGTGCTGGCCCACGAACTAGCGCACGCACTACGGCGGGATTACCTCTGGGTGCTAATCAGCAGCCTGATCCAGTCCATGCTGGTGATGCATCCAGGCATCCAGCTCTTGGTGAGGCGGCTCCGGATGGAACAAGAACTGGCCGCAGACCAAATCGCGGCTGGGACTTTTGTCAACGGTCGGGCTTACGGACGAGCTCTGGCCCAATTAACACTCGCCAACCAGCAGTCACCTAGGGCACCGAGTCCGATGCTGGCGGCGGGGCAAATCTGTGTACTACGGAGAATCACGATGTTAAAGCAAGGACGCTTGAAACCCAGGTTGCGGCCTAGCCGCTGGTTGATCGGGCTGACGCTCATCACGCTGGCAGCTGCCCTGCCCCTGTCGGGCGTGCGTGGAGACACCCAGTCGACGACTTCGGAGCAAACCAATGGAACGCCTGACACCAGTACAGTTGCCAGTTCGGCTCAGTCCGCACAGGAGGGGCAACCAGATGCGCCTGAGTCCTCCGGTGCGGAACCGGCAGTCGGACAAGAAAATGTCGGGCAGGCCTCTGACAGTGTTTCCGATGACGCAGTCGGCGAAACGGCCGAGGCCGAGCGTCTGCCACCTCTGGTCTTGGATGGGGGAATTACCGTTTATCGTCAAGCACACGCGACCAGCGAACAGCTGGGGCCCACGGGCGGTTGGCTGGCGAGCATGTTGTGGCAGATCATGGTCGGTGAACTGCCGCCGGAAGAGTGCATTTTGTACGGTTCTGGGGCCATACGCGTGTCCTGGGAAGATGCCACCAAACAACGTGGAAGGTTATTCACGGACTACTCCGTCCGCTGCGGAGAAAACACGCGGCCTGAGCAGCTTTCGAACTTGTTGGAA
>JANQOL010000732.1 GCA_028289675.1 Pirellulaceae bacterium | reverse complement strand
GTCCCAGCTGCGCTCGTTCGCAAACAACCAGATGGTCCATTTCCAGTCGTCTGGCAGCGACGGGTCCGAGGTTTCCGGTTCGTCGACGCGCGTGTCTCGCTGATCACGGTCGGCCTGCTCGCCCGCCGCTGGTTGTGGTCCGGTCGACTTGGCAGCGGGACGCGCAAGTGGCTGGTTCCCGGCGGCCGGCGACGCTGCCTCTCGGGCGGATGCGGCATCCGACTGATCGGCAAAGGGTAGCAGCTTCTTACGCAGCTGGCCGGGAAGGTTCAGCTGATGGAGCAATGTCTTTCGTGTTTCCACGTCCATCAATTCCGGAGACAGAGACACCGTTGGCCGATTGCGATTGACCTCCTGTTGCCGCAGGACTCCCGCCGATAGCAATTCATCGATCAGCTGCACTCCATCGGACTGCCGCAGACCCTGCAGCAGTCCGAAACCGCTGAGCCGGTGGAGGCCCAACTTCTGAACCTTGGCATTCTTAGAGCCGCATAGATATTGCGACAGCAGGTGCTTCCCCAGCCGACCGTGAATGCGTTCGATAGCATCCAACGCTCGATCGATCACGCGGATCAATGGGGCCGAAGGTGTCGCACCCGTCCGATCTGCCGCGGTGTTGTGCTGAGAAGTTGTGCGTCCTGAGGCCTGGTGCTTGGAACTGGCTGCTGGTTCATCGCCGTCCTCGGAGGGCAACTGAGGCCAGCCAGGTTGCCTCCCGCACCGGTCGCATCGCCCGCATGCTGACGCGGATTCGTCCCCAAAGTAGTTCAGGATCGTGGCTTGGCGACACAACGGACTTTGGGCGTAACGAACGACTTGGTTCAGCCGGTCGTATTCATGAGCTTTGCGCTCGCGCAAGTTTTCAAAGTCGATGTCCAGGTCGTCGAAAGGAACTCCATGTTGGCGGAAGTGCACGGCCCTTCCGCGAAAAGGAGGCACGTAATCGACACCGTCCAATTTGACCAACTCGCGAATGGCTCGAGCTACGGTCTCGCGCTGGAAGCCCGTTTCCTGCAACAACCAACGGGGATGGACTTGAACGTCTTCGCCGCGCCGATCGCCCACAGCTCGTTCCAAAACTCGCAGCACCGTCCGCCGCACCTTGGCTTCTTTGGGCAACATGTCGACCAGAGTAGGTAGCCGGCTATCGATGTTGACAATCGCCAATCCACCTCCGGTTTCCAGTCGATCGAGTACCCGCGTGCGGCCTAGAATCTGGAGGCAGCTACCCACGGCTTCGGGAGACACACTCAAGCCCAGCGCATCGCGAATCTCCTCCAGGGTCAATTCGATTGGGTCTTCTTCCCGCTGCACCAGGAATTCGTACACCTGCTGAATGAGCTGGCGTTCCGGGTAGTTGTTGTCAATGAAGAACTCCTGGATGTGCCGATCCTGGAACGAGTACAGCATGACGCATTGAGATTGCTTTCCGTCACGGCCTGCCCTGCCGGCTTCTTGGTAGTAGGCTTCGAGCGAGCCAGGCATGTTGTAGTGGATGACGAACCTCAAATCGGGTTTGTCGATCCCCATGCCAAACGCGTTGGTGGCCACGATGATTCTCAGGTCATCACTCATGAACCGTTCTTGGATGGCGCGCCGTTGATCGGCCATCAAGCCGGCGTGGTAGGCTCCGACCGGCAGCTTCAGTTTCTGCGAGATCATTTCCACCAATGCTTCACAGCGTTTGCGAGTGGCCGAATAAATGATCCCGCTGCCCTTCGCGTTGCTGAGGAACTGCTCTAGCTCACTCTCTTTTTCGCGGTCGCTCTGAACTTGGACAACTCCAAAGTGCAAGTTGGGCCGGGCAAACCCACTCATGAATCGTTGGGGCCGCGATAGCCGCAATACTTCCACGATGTCGTCCCGAACTCGCGGCGTGGCCGTAGCGGTTAGTGCGACGGTTTGGACACCGCCCAACAGCGAGCGAAAGTGTCCAATGCGAGCGTAGTCTGGACGGAAGTCATGGCCCCACTGGCTGATACAGTGGGCTTCGTCGACCGCCAACAACTGCGTAGGTGTGGCTCGTATGGCATCCAGAAAACGCGTGTTCCGTAAACGTTCCGGCGCGACATACACCAGTTGGACCAGCCCGTTCGCTACTTGCTGAAGACGCTCGGCCTGCTCGGCGGCTGACAGTGTGCTGTTGATGAGCGTGGCCGCGATGCCCTGTTTGACCAGTCCGTCGACCTGGTCTTTCATCAGCGCAATCAACGGCGAGACGACGATGGTCAGTCCGGGGCGGATGACGCTAGGCAACTGGTAGCACAGACTCTTGCCACCGCCGGTGGGCATGACGCACATGCAGTCTTCCCCGGCCACAATGGACTGAATGACTTCGCGCTGCCCTGGCCGAAAGCTTTCCAAGCCGAATCGGGCTAGAGCCGCATCTAAGTCCAAAGTGGTTGGTGACGCCATGGGTGATTGATCGCTTTCGTGCCAATGGAATCGGCACGTTCAAGGTTGGATCAAATGTGCTAACGGGCCATGTCAATCGGCACGCGTGTTCCGTCCGTAAGAACCAGTTCTGCTTCTTCAACGACTTCCATACCGTCGTCTCCGGTATGTTGTTTAACGATCACGTAGCCGGAACCCTGTTCACCCTGGACGTCGTACACAAACATCTCGTCATCGGAGCTGGCTTCGGACGCCGTCCGCGTCCAATTCGGTTCAAACGACTCGATGGGGCCGATATGTTCACGGAACTCCTCGGTCTCCGCCAACTGGTCCTGGACCTCGACGGCGATAATGCCCATGCCAAAATTGACTAGCAAGGCTCCTCCGCCACAACAGATGACGACGAACCCTAAACAACAGAGCAAAATGATTCCAACTACCCAGCCCGTGGAATTGGACTTACGATGGACGCCCGCAGGTGGCTCGAATTGTGGTGCAGCTGGCATAAGTGTTGGTCGGAGGTTTGTTGACGTCTTCGGCTACGAACCACGCATGTGCTGTTTGGAGCTTCATCAAGCGTCGCAGATTTTAGCATTTGTTCGCCAGACTGACTGCTGGTCGCCTGGTTCCAATACCCGTTGAGCTGGACTGATATGCAAGTTTCCGTTGCCTTGTTACCGCAATTGCTGCCGAATGGCGGGGCAATTGAATATGCCACGGCTATTTGTATTGACACGCTTCGGTTCACCACGACCGCTTGCCAGGCATTGGCCGCGGGAGCCACCGGTCTGCAAATTGCCGCCGAAGTCGAGCAGGCGCGTCGTTTGGCCAAGCGAAGTGGTGAGGCTGACTCTGGGCACGCGTCATTGCTATGCGGCGAACGCGAGTGCCAGCCGATTCCCGGGTTCGACCTGGGCAATAGTCCGTTCGAGTATCAGCCGTCCGTCGTGGCCGACAGGCACTTGGTGTTCAGCACGACCAACGGTACTCGAGCGGTAGCTGCCGCCCAAGATTCGCGGGAAATCTGGCTCGGCGCGTTGGTCAATCGTCGGGCCGTTTGCCAGCGGCTGCGCAGCACCGCTCCCTCACAGGTTTGGCTGGTGTGCGCGGGTACTGATGGTGTGGTGGCCTTGGAGGACGTGCTGACAGCTGGCGCGATTTTGGCCGATTTGGAAGAGCCACCTGCCAACGACGCCGGCTTTTTGGCCAAGTTGGCCTGGCGTCAAGTGCAGGCGACGACTCAAGAACTGCCAGCCGGGGCGCTGGACGGTGAAAACCTTGAACGAGCACTCTGGCAACAATTTGAGATGGCCGACGGCGGTCGCAATCTCGTTGAGACGGGCTACTCGAATGATCTGCGGTTCGCCGCCCGGTTGGATACTCTAGATATCGTGCCCTGCAATGGGTCTGCCTGGGATGTCTTCGTTCGTGGCCAGTAAAGTCGCCGAGAACAACGCCCTGGCGATTTGTACGGACCCATGTCTTGCATCACAACGGTGGTTGTTGGTTTCGCAAACAGGCACTTCCAAAAGCAAAGATGCGTCAGTTGAGCGCTGCCATCAATTCTGTTGCCAACGATTCCACGTCTAGCATTGCCTGCTGCGGATCGTTGGATTCGGCAAAGCGTCGCACGATGGCAGAGCCCACGATGAGTCCATCGGCCACCGGTGCCAGCATTCGTACATGTTCCACGCGGCTGATTCCGAATCCGATGCAGATCGGCAATTCAGTACGTTCTCGCAGCCAAGCGACTTTGTCCAACAACTCCGCCGGCAACTCGTTGCGTTCACCGGTGATGCCGGTGATCGACACGAAGTAGATGAACCCAGTGGAGCTTTCCGCGATCTGCAGCATCCGTTCTGCGGGCGTTGTTGGCGTCACTAGATGAATCAAGCTGAAATCCCGTTCGCGACACCGGCGGCGCAGGTCGTCCGCCTCTTCGACCAACAGATCCGGCACAATGGCGCCGGCAAATCCGGCCGCCTGTGCGTCGTCCAAGAAGCGATCCAGGCCCAATCGTTGCACGATTGCGTAGCTGACCATAGAGACCAGTGGCATGTTGACTTGTTGGGAAACTTCACCAACGCTGGCCAGAATGTCTTTCCATCGAACGCCGCTGTTCAATGCTCGTGTGTAGGACGCCTGGATGACTGGACCGTCCGCGATGGGATCGCTGTAAGGGATGCCAACTTCGGCCATCGCACAGCCGCATTTGGCAAGTTGCCGCAGCAGCTTGGCCGTCCACTCGACGCTTGGGTCGCCGGCCGTTACGAAAGGTAGGAAAGCCTTTTTGCCTTCAGCTCGTAGCTGAGCAAAGCGTTCATCGATTGCGGACATGCGTGGATGGGAGCCAGGGTTCGGTGGATGGAATAACGGCGATAGTTGCTCATGGAAAGTGCGA
The DNA here is from genome assembly GCA_028289675.1 of Pirellulaceae bacterium. Lineage (GTDB taxonomy): Bacteria > Planctomycetota > Planctomycetia > Pirellulales > Pirellulaceae > Aureliella. Next base: position 4,075 of record JANQOL010000732.1, on the reverse strand, counting down.
GCCGTACGGACACATGGTCTGCGTCTTCAACGGTAGTGGTTGCTTAGTTCGTCAAGACCAGGCAGCACTACAGTCAAATTGCTCTAATAATCTTGCCCCTTGAGACGGGCGATTTCAGCGGCGTCCTTGTCGCCGCGACCACTCAGGCAGACCAGCAAATTTTGCTTGGGCGACATGTCAGCAGCAATCTCCAGGGACTTGGCGATCGCGTGCGATGTCTCCAGCGCCGCCAGAATACCTTCGGTGCGAGCGACTTGATCGTAGGCCGCCAGCGCTTGGTCATCGCGGCATTCGGTATAGTGAACGCGGTCAGTTTCTTTCCAATGACTGTGTTCCGGCCCGACACCTGGATAATCCAAGCCAGCGGACACCGAGTGCACCGGGGACGTTTGGCCATCTTCGTCTTGCATCACATAGCTATAACTTCCGTGCAGCACGCCGGGCGACCCGTGCGTGAGCGGTGAAGCATGTTCGCCAGGTTGAGTTGATCGGCCGCCAGCTTCCACACCTACCAAACGTACTTCGGAATCTTCAATAAACGGGTAGAACATGCCTGCCGCGTTTGAGCCCCCGCCGACACAGGCCACAATCATATCCGGCAACCGCTGCCAAGCCTCTAAGCATTGGGTCCGTGCTTCGCGACCGATGACCGATTGAAAATCGCGAACCATCATCGGAAACGGATGCGGGCCAATCACCGAGCCAATGATGTAGTGTGTGTCTTCGACCGAAGCCATCCAATCTCTCATGGCTTCGTTGACCGCGTCGCGCAACGTCTGAGAGCCGCTGGTCACCGGTCGCACTTCGGCGCCCATCAGTTTCATGCTGAACACATTGGGCTTCTGCCTGCGAACGTCTTCGGCGCCCATGTAGACCACGCAAGGTAATCCGAAGTGCGCACAGGCGGTCGCCGAAGCAACGCCGTGCTGGCCGGCACCGGTTTCGGCGATGACGCGTCGCTTACCCATCCGCAGTGTCAATAACGCTTGTCCCAGCGTGTTGTTGATCTTGTGCGCACCGGTGTGATTCAGGTCTTCGCGCTTGAACCAGATTTGAGCGCCGCCGACGGCTTGGCTCAGTCGCCGCGCGTAGTACAGCGGCGAGGGACGTCCCACAAAGGTCGTCAGCAGATGGTCCAATTGCTGATTGAACTCAGGATCCGCCTTGGCCGCCGTATATTCACGCTCCAACTCCTCGAGCGCAGCGGTTAATGTTTCCGGAACAAAACGCCCACCAAAGTCGCCGAATCGGCCACGCTCATCAGGCACGGAGGTCTTCGACGTGGGCTGCAGAGTACTCATCGGTGAAAGTTCCCAAGGATCTAAAGCGCCTGGATAGCTCGCGGCCTGGGTCCAGCGGTGCGAGCTACGGTAGACGCATCACCCAGTCCGATCATGAGATTGTCGGTACCGGCTGGAATTGGTCAAGACAACGGAATTGTTCTACCAGTGGCTATTCTTACAGCCGCAGCCACATCGCTTTCAAATACTCGGTTTCAGGACAGTTGGCAGAAACCGGATGGCACATGGCAGCTCCGGAATGTGTCAGGATTTGCATTTGTCGAGGTACCGGGTTTGGGTTGTAGTCTGTCGGCAAGAACGCGGAGCGGGCGGCCGCTCGCACCAGACGGGTAAACTCTTGGGCTGGCAAGAGTCCGGCGCAGGAGCAGGTCAACATCATGCCGCCCGGCTTGACCAACTGCATCGCCAGCCGGTTGAGGTCAAAGTGCTTGCGCGTGCCTTCGTCCATCTCTCCGCGATTGCGGATCAACTTGGGTGGATCTAGCACCACCAAATCGAATTGCTTGCCTCCGCGCAGCATGTCGCGCATGTAGGCGAACGCGTCGGCCTGGGTAAACTTGATTCGGCAGTTGTTCAGTGCGGCGTTTTGTTTGGCAAGGGCCAAAGGTGCAGCATCCAGGTCAACGCCAGTCACGGCAGTGGCCTGTCCCCGAGCAGCGGCCATGATCGAGAAACCGCCGGTGTAACAACAAACGTCTAGCACGGATTTGCCGCGGCAATACTCGGCCAGCTGGCGTCGATTGTCGCGCTGGTCACAAAAGAAGCCCGTCTTATGACCTTCGCTGAAATGAACGCGATACCGAACGCCGTACTCCTGAACGGTGATTTGTGGCGGCAAGTCGGCGCTGGATTGGAGCTGAGTTTCGAATCCTTCTTGACTTTGCATGTGCGGGCCGGGCTGGATCAGCCAGTGGGCCACGTCCAGTTGTTTCGCCAAACGCTCGATGATCTCCGGCGCGCGCTGTCCCATGGCCACGCTGAACACCTCCGCGCTTAAGCAGTTGGCGTAGCGGTCCACAACCAAACCCGGCGTGCCGTCAGCTTCCGCGTGCAGTAATCGATAGCAGTCGGTGTGATTGTCCAACTGCAGTGTGTCGCGGCGTAAACGGATGGCTCTGTCCAGCAACTGCGACCAAAATACCTCATCAGGCAATTGGTTGGACCACCGCACAATGCGTACAGCGATTTCGGACTTAGGATTGAACACCCCGTAGGCGAACAATTCAGGAGTTTCCTCTGTCGTGTCGGTGTGGTAGAGCACGACCCAATCCCCGACCGCGGGTTGGCCAATGATTTGCTGAATGCGTTTGCGAAACACGTTGGGATGCGTGGTGCGTTTGGCCAGCACAATCTGCGGCAACTGACTGTCGGGTGCCGGAAAAAGCGGCTGGTAGTCACTGGCACGTTGTCTCCCGCGACGCGATGAAGTGGAACGCGAGTTGGAACGGCCTCGATGACGATTTCGAGTGGGCGGGCGAGACATAAAACGAGTTCAACTTGGAGTGTGAACGGTCAGCGATGCAGACCAATAATGCCGACCATCGATCTTAACCGCAACTTCACGTCATCCAAGACAAAAGAAGTTGTGGGCGGAATCCGCGAGTGTGAAAGTTTTCACTTGGATAAGAATTGAGTTACTAGCCGTACGGTTCAAGCGATGGCTTTTCTGCGAGAGCCATCGCTAGCACGAAGCGCCCAATCTACACAGATTGGAACTTTGATTTGCCCTGCGGGCGGGATTAGTAATGTGGTTTTGTGATTGGCCAGTGGGTACAATGAGACGCTCGGTCACACAATGCTGGGAGTTATCTCATGGCGGATGGTACGGCGCTACAGTGCAGCGTCTTGGTACTGAACCGATTCTACATGGCGATTCGCGTGGTCAACGTGCGCCGTGCGATGACCTTGTTGTATCGTGGCTGTGCGGAAGTGATCACCATCGAAGAGGGGTCTTATTCGAACTACGAATTCGATGCTTGGTGCGAAGTAAGCCAGATATTCGCACTGGAGAAGCAAGAAGACGAAGACTACTTGCGGGGAGCCAGTTTCGAGATTCAGGTGCCTCGAATTGTTCGTCTGACTCGATACGACAAATTGCCTCGGGCTTCGGTGCGATTCAATCGCAAGAATCTGTTCGCACGTGATGATCACCGTTGCCAGTACTGCGGGCAAAGCCGACCGGTTAGTCAATTGAGTTTGGATCACGTCGTGCCTCGAGCTCATGGCGGGAAGACAACGTGGGAGAACATCGTTTGCTGCTGTATGCAGTGTAACTCTCGCAAGGGGGGACGAACGCCGGCCCAGGCGGGAATGAAGTTGCTGTCGCAACCTGCCAAACCCCGCAGTAATCCCACCATGTCCTTTCCGCTCGACGACCCGCGGTATGCCAGCTGGCGAACATTTGTGGTCGATTCTTCGGCGACCGCTTAGGCACCAGTGAGCTGTCCGGCCAGTGAGGCGGCAGCCTTCCCAACGCCCAAAGTCAGCTAGCGCCTGAAATTCTGGCCGCGGCTGGCAAATGTCGCGGCAACTGTCCATGTTGCTCAGCAGCCGGGAAATCTCTGCCTATCGCATTTATTTGCGCCCTAGATGTATCAAATCCGGCGTATCCGGTACTAACTAGGTGCAAAGTCATTCGCCCCGGTCGGCACGGAAAATATCAAGGTCTTTTCTCACGCATAATCAACTCTCTCATCCAGCCGCCCGGCCCGCGCCGGAGCGGCCTTGCGCGCGTTATTCTGGGGACGCTGTGTCAGAACCCAACGATCGTCGCC
>JANQOL010000698.1 GCA_028289675.1 Pirellulaceae bacterium | reverse complement strand
CACTTGGAAGTTGGGAGTCAAGTTGACCAGCTTGGTTGGCGCGGTCGAATAGGCCGTCAGCGAGATCTGAGTATTCGGGCTATTCAGTTCCACTTCATTTAAGAACACTTGCACGGCGTTTTGCAAAGCGGAGAGTCGAGTTCCACTGCCGCTGCGCGACGCCATCGAACCCGACACGTCTAGAACCAAAGCGACGTCACGAACGTTCGCCGCCGCCGTCGCCGACTCGACCGGCTCAAAATCTTGAGCGGAGAAGACCTTGGCGAAGAACAGCGACACTGAGCCATCAGTGGAGCCATCCTCCCGGCGACCAGTAACGCGGACGGCGGATAAGGGCGGGCGGTTGGCGACAAAGTCAAATCTGCGACCGCTACGATTCACCGTTCCGATTTCGATGTCACCCGCCGCCAAACTCAACCCGACACCGGCAACGTTGTTGCGGCTGGCAATGTCCACTGCGGCCGCTCGAGCCGCTGCTGGGTCCTGAGTCCGCGCCAGCGTTTCCGAGCCGGCTCGCGCGGCAGCGTCGGTAGCCGTTCTCAGTTCGGCGCGCACCATGTGCATGTAGGCCACATCGACGCTAAATACCGCTCCAACGAGCAAGATGATCAGGACGACGGCGACCAGCACCAACATGGCACCGCGTCGATGAGGTCCACGGTGATGAGATCCACAGCGAAATCGCACAGTTGGTCTGGCAGGTTTTGAGTCGGAAAGTTGCACGGCGTTACTCTTTTTGCATGGTCGCTTGGGCTTCGATGGACAGTCCGTTGAAGGGGCCAATGCCGGTAATGCTGCGGGAATCTCCAGGCACGGCCACACGTACGGAAAAGCGGGAGCCCGGAGGCAAGTTGTCCACATCCGTCGGCGTAAACTCGATTGCCGAGGCAGTGACATTGCGGGCCGTCAGGATCTGTTGTGCCAGCGTCCGTCCACGATTCTGACTGCCGTTGCTTTTCGCCGCGGCCTTGGCCGCTTCGTAGGCTGACTGGACGACTGCCTGACGCACGAACAACATGTTGGCGCCTTCCAACGACGCAAACACCAGCAAAACAATCAGCGGCAAACAGATAGCCAGTTCGACTACGGCCGCACCACTGCGGCTACGCCGGTCTGCCGGGCGACGGTTGGAGGATTGGGTTGGTGTCATGCGACTCTCACCTGGTTCAAAGTTGCGCAACGGCCAAAACGCGACGCCAGCTGTCCGGCTAACGGCTAGATTGACCGACATTGGTTCGGAGGATGGTTAGGCGCGTACGCCTGGCTCGTTCACTCGCTGCACGACTCGATTAAAGTCTTGCGACAACTCACTCCAAAAATCGTTATCTCGGAACTGCAGCTCCGTTACCTGCTCGCCTTCGGCCAACCGGCGAATCGAGTCTTTGAGACGCAGAATGGGGCCGGCGAAGCGATTGCTCAGCTTTAGAGTGTCATAGACAAATGATGGCACGATGGCCAACATCAGCAGCAGGAAGAATGCGTACTTGCTCCAAATGGCTGCCAAGTGGCCTCCCAGGGTCAAACTGGGGTCCCCCATAAAGTACTCCAGCGCAATCAGGCTGAGCACGGCCAACAGGAAGAACACGCACCAGTGCAAGACGATGCGCTTGGCAATGGCACCTTGAACAGTCTTGTCAACAAACAGTTTTCCACGTGTGTGCGCCATGGTACGCTCCGGCGATAGGTTTCGGCTACGAATACGAGTCGCAAGGACGGGCTGGCGCGGACTCACCCAGCGAGCCGACTGCGATACGCCCAAAGAATAGGTCAGCGATTTCCAACCAACGGCGCGCCGCTCAAGAAAACGGCGGAGAAATGCTGCCACGCGGGTCTTCGCCGGCACAGACGTCGCATCGTGACGATTATGGCGATGACACTGCTGGCACCCTGCAGCAGCGGACTACCAGCAGCAGGCCTTCGATCCACGCGATCGATCAGATTAGCGTTTCCAGCAGCAATCGCAGCTTGCGCAGTTCGCCGGCTTGCTCGTAGGCGGGCGTAGGAGCGATCTGAATGCTTAGCGCGTGCGAGTATCCCACGCGGGTTAACTGGCTGACGATCCGTCCGTAGTCAATCTCACCTTGCCCTACCCGCACCTGCAACTCGTCTTTCCTGGAATCGCGCAGGTGAACGTGGAAGACATACTCCATGATCTTGTCCAGTCCCTTGGCCGAGTGAGGACCGCAAAAATAATGGCTGGGGTCCAGTGTCAGGCCTAACCCTTCGACGTTGTCACACAGCACTTTGACGGTGTCGGGATCCTCGCTGAGTCGGCCAATCTGACTTTTCATGGCCACTCGCACCCCCTCTTGCTGGGCGCAATCCACCAAACGTTGCAGCCTCTCGACCTCTTCATTGAAGGGCGTACCAAGCTCTCCTGACGGGACGGTCATGGTGACCACTTTAGTAGCCTTACCCAGGCGGCAGATCGCCTCGAATTGTTCGAAGTAGCTCTCACCCGTCGCCGCAATGTGCACGTCATAACTGCACACCTCCAGCCGATGACTCTTGCTGGCTAGATGAATCGCCTTGTCAAATTCTGCATCGATGCGGCTGGGGCTGAGAACCGAGCCATCTTCGCGAAGCGCCAGCTCGACCGTTGTAAACTCCAGATCGACGAACCGCTCTACCACGTCCGGCATGGGCACATCCGGAAGACAATCCGTTGAAACAGCTACATACACTGCTGAACTCCTCTCAGCGACGGACGAACGTCAAATCTGCGTGCGATTTTGCTGCGAGCGGCTATGCGAGCGCTCACGGTCGTGTTTCTGACGGAACCGAAGGATCCACCAGGCCCGGGGGCTCCCAAGGGAGATCAATCCGCTCCAGAACTCAGCCCTAAGCTACCTGAGACGCCAAGTTATCGCTATGGGGGATTATCGCCAAGTGGAATTGGGCGGCCGCCTTGGCGCGCAAGTTTCCAACGGATGCTCGTGCTCTGTCGACACCTAGAAGCTATCTGAAGACTTGACCGCAAGACGGGCACTCCTGCCCGTCGCGAAGTTTTCGGATAAGCCGCCACACTCGTACTAGGCAGGCTATTGCCGGCACTCCAATTCTTAATCGTCAAGAGCACCGGTTGCGATCGCTCACCCGGGCTGCCTAGCTGAGTCCGGTCAGCTCACCGTCCCCACAGAAATCGGGGTTACCGAAGCTGTTGGCAGGATGACCCATCGCCGCACACATGCTCATCAGCAACCGATTATGCGGTACTTCGCGGAAATCCAGGGCCTGGCCAGTTTTGAATCCGAGTCCACCGCCCACCAGCACAAAGGGAATGTTGTTGCGAGTGTGGGAATTACCCTTGCCCAGTTCATTGGTCCACACCAGCGTGGTGTTGTCCAACATCGATCCTTCACCGCCCGGCTCGGGGATGGCTGCCAGCCGCTTGGCCAAGTAAGCCACTTGCTCGCAATACCAGGTGTTAATGCGAATCAGCTTTTCGTAGGCCTCGGCATTGCTATCCGGCTCGTGCGATAGCTCATGGTGTCCTTCGTCGATGCCCAACCAGCGCATTCGCGGTTGTCCGACACTGTTGGTGATTTGGAAGGTCGCCACACGGGCAAAGTCGCCCACGAAGCTGTTCACCAACATGTCCATTTGCATGCGGGTAATCAATGGAATGTTGTCGTTTTCTTCTTCGACGTTCGGCGGCAAACTGGGCACGCGGTGCCCGGCCTTGGATTCGCTCCGCTGTTTCATTTCCAGATGCAGGTCTTGCTCCAGGTCGCGCACCAGCTGCACGTGCGCCTGCAACAACTGCCGATCATCCTGGCCGATCAACCGCTCCACTTTCTTGAAGTCGGCCGTCAGGTCATCCAGCACACTGGCCAACAGTGCTCGATTCTGCGTCTGACCGTACAACTTGTCGAACATTTGGTACGGATTATCAATCGGTGCCACCGGCTGGTTGGGGCCCGCGTAAGACATCCGCGTCCAAGTGTCGGCCCGGTCGGGCACCATGACGCCCATTTCCAACGAGCCAAAGCGTGTTTGAGTGGCTTCATTCGCCTGCAGACGCTCTTTCAAGTACTGATCAACGGAGATTCCTTGGGACCAACCCGCTGGCGTATCGGATCCACCCTGAATGTCACCGGGAAACAATTCGATGCCGGTTAGCAGACATCCAATACCGCGCATGTGGCCATCGCCGTCGCCTTTGATTTGATTGCACATGCCGTGCAGTGTCAGCACTTGGGAACGCACGTCTTCCAACGGCTTCAAGATGCGTTTCAGCTCAAAATCAGAACCCGTCTGTTCGGGCCAAAAGTGCTTTGGAATGACACCGTTAGGACTGAAGATGAACACCAGTCGCTGCTTGCCAGCCGGCGAACCCGCGTGTCCCAAACTGGGCAAATTGAGCATCAAATTGGCGGCCGCTGCGCTGATGCCCAGATCCTTGAGAAATCGTCGTCGATTGGTTTGGTTAGTCATCATTGGGAAACTGCCGTTAAGGAGGGATTGGTGCGGAGGTCGTCAGGCTGGGCTGCCAGGACAGCAATATCGACAATCAGCTGCCGGATGTTGCACTGATTGTCTTTGAACTGCTTGGTCAGCTGCTCCAATGTATCGGCACCGTAGGCCGCCGGAGGTTGCTTCACAAAGTGCTGGAAGGCGCGAGCGACAAAGGCACGCTGAGCGTCGTCACTGCCAGCCACAAAACGCGCCAACTCTTCCACACCGTTAAATTCTACCTGTTCGTCAGTCCGGGATGTATACGTTCCCCTCGCATCGACAGGTTTTTCGTGGTCCAAAGTCCGATAGGCGCCGACGGCGTCGTAGTTTTCAAAGGCGAATCCCAGCCCATTAATTCTCTCGTGACAGATCTGGCACGACACCGGGCTGGTTTGCAGTTCCACACGCTGCCGAGTGGTTAAGTCGGGGTGCAGATCTGGACTGAGCGGGGCAAATGCATCGGCAGGAGGTCGCAAGGTCCGTCCCAGCACGTAGCGGATCATGAACACTCCACGATGGATGGGCGACGTAGCATCGTGATAGGCCAACCCACTCAACAGGTATGGATGCGTCAGCAGACCGAAATGCGACGGATCTTCGACGGTCGCGATCAGCTCTGACGAGCCTGACGCGCCTGACGCGTCTTCCGACGATGGCTGCCAAGCCTCACCGTAGTAGTCGGCAATCCGCTGCGACGTAAACGTCGACTTGGCCAAGAACAGCTGCCGAAAATCGCTGGACTCAGACCAAACGATCTCGTCCAAAAACGCGTCCAACGAGTCCTTGAGATCGCTGACCAACGCATTGTCAAAATCTGGAAACTGCTCAGGGTCTTTCGCCAGGTCACCGAAGTGGCTGATGTTGAGCCAGCCATACAAAAACTCCCTCGTCTTGGCTTTAACGCGCTCATCGTTTACCAACTTGGCCGCATAGCCCCGGACAGCTGACTCCGTCTTGAATCGGCCTGCCAGTGCTTCTCCCAAGATCCAGTCATCGTTGGGCAGCGAGTCGAACAACGTCAGTGCCAGCCGATTGGCCACCTGTAGGGAACGCGACCGGTCTCGATCGGCCTGGGGATACAGGAAACGGGGCGACTTCAAGGCGACAAGCAACACGCGTTTAATGGCTTCCGCATCATCGGGTTCTTGGTCCAGGTGTCGGTCGATATAAATCTGCCGGTCATCGTCGCTCAACGGAGCTCGGAACGCGGTCTCGACCACACGAATCAGAAAGTCGCGCATTTTGTCGCGATCACTACCGGGCTGCTTTCGCTGCTCGCGGCGGTATGTGGGCCACAGCTCGCCGTATGCGATTTGAGCAAACTCCAAAGCGGCCGCTGTGGTCGACGCGTCCCATTCCGGGCTAACCGCGATGCCGCGTTCGTAGCCGTACGAACGGTCATCCGGTGGCAAAACGGTTTGCAACGCAAATGTAGCCGGCACCCAATCCGCCACCAGATTCCGCGCCGGAATCACTCGTTCTTCTTGGCCGGGTGGTTTCCAAGACAACGTAATTCGAGCTGGGGGAATCTCGGTTTTGCGCTTTCGCTGAATGAACTCAATGGCAAACGGGTAGATGCGGCCAGCCGTCAAATGGATAGAACGGCGAAACTCCGTCTTATCTCCAGACTGGACGTGGTTGTCGATGAATTCGCGATCTTGCGCGCCAAAATCCATGACGAAAGAACAACTGCTATTCACGACGATCTCATAACGTCCCGTCGCGTCCGCCCGTATTCCGCCTTCCCAGTGGATGTAAAACGCCTTTGGGTCCACGCCTTCGACGGGACTCTCACGGCCAAAGTCAAAGTCGATTACTGGATCGACCCGCTCCGCCTTACGCTTGTCCTTCTTCCATCGGTCTCCGTCGAAATACTGGGCACTGACTCCTGGTCGCAGCTTGCCCGACGGCAAACCTCGGAACCGCGCATATAGGTCGGAAAGGCTCTGCCGCAGTTGGTTCCCGGTTAGCCGTGCCAGTGCAACCCTAGGCGGGCGATTTCGAATGCGGGCCGCTTCGCTGTAAAAAGCGTAGTGAATGTAGGCCGCCACAGCCCGCGCGTCTTCGCCCTCGCACTCTTCCGGACTTCCTTCCGGCATCGTGTCCGCAATCAGGTCGGCCAATTGGCCGACCGAATCATCGCCCTCCAATCGCTCCTCATAGATCGACTCTTCGCCCTGGCCTTCGGTACCGTGGCAATCGGCGCAAGAGCTTTTGTAGATGGCTTGCCCTCGCTCGCGGAGCTGTTCGTCCGTTTCCACGGCGACAGCGGTCGCACCGGCGCCAATTCCGAGCAAAGCTACTAGCGCCAAGCACGCAGGCAGACCGCCAGTGACGCTGCGGAGCAAACTGGTCCAAGTGTTGGGCAGAAACACGTTCATAAGCGTTGGAACACCTATTTCACTGTTCAGGCCGCTCCACCAACGCAGGGCATTCTAGGTGGGTTCGAGCCGGCTTCCGTAATGCAGCGTCACCAAGTGCGGACTGCGCAACGAAAACAAAGGTTGTGTCGCTACTCGGCAGGGTGGGTTCGACAAACAATTATAGCCGAGCTGGGTAGGTGGGACCGGAAGTCACGCCGGTTGCCTCATTCTATATCAATCAGCCGACTTCGCCAACGCATGAGTGGTGTCGGCCGCGGCAATCAGCGTCTCAACTGGTACAGATCAGCCGCTTCGCATCGACAGTTGGGGCAAGCAAACCGCATTACGCTGGTAGCAAATTGCGCTAATTGCGGTTTTTGGAACAAACTGCGGTTTTGAGAACAGACACTTATGGTCAGCGAATCAACGCTTTGCGCTCGGCTCGGTTTTCTGGCAGAGAAACGACGATTTGGGATTCCGCGGGTGTTTGAGCCGCGTTTGACACCGTGCTTTTTTAACGCCGTCTTTCGCGACAGGGTTTAGCAGTTAGCCGCAGGCGTACGGATTCGCAAGCCAAGTACGCCTAAGGCTGACTGCTAAACAAAATACCGTTGGATGTTCTTCCCAGATGTTAGTCGTTGCGACCAAACGTCATTCGTGCCATGCAGAAATTCAACGGTAATGTGTTTGACGGCCGAAGCGGGGCCGTGGGACTGGCCCTCTCAGTCGCTGATGCGACCGTCTGCCAGCCGGATAACCGCGTCGCAGTTTTCTGCAATAGCCTCATCGTGCGTCACCATGACAATGGTCAAGCCCCGCTCGTAGTTCAGTTCCGCTAGCAGATCCAAGATCTGCGTGCCAGTTTGGCGATCCAGATTGCCGGTGGGTTCGTCGGCCAGCAACAACTCTGGCTCGGAGACCAATGCGCGGGCAATCGCCGCACGCTGCATTTCGCCACCGGACAGTTCACTCGGCTTGTGATGCAGGCGATGCTCCAGGCCCACTCGCGTCAACAGTTCGGTCGCTCGCCGACGCATCTCGGCACGGTTGCCAAAGTAACGCCAGAAGCCTTGCTGAATCATCTGAGGCATCAAAACGTTCTGTAGTGCGGTCAGCTCCGGCAGCAAGTGGTAGAACTGGAAGATCATGCCCAGTGTCGAGTTCCGGAACTGGTCCCTCCGCTTGCGAGACAGATTGTCAATCCGTTCACCGTCGAAGTAGATCTCTCCTTCATCCGGCGCATCCAAAGTCCCCAGCAGGTGCAGCAGCGTGCTCTTGCCAGACCCACTCTGGCCCAAGATGGCGGTGATCTTTCCAGCAGCCGCGCGAAAATCACAGCCTTTCAGTACCGGCACACTGTTGCGGCCGCGGCGATAGCTTTTGTGCAATTGCCGAGCCTCCAACACGCACGGGTTGGCGATCTTCAGCGGAGTCGAACCCGACGTTTGAGCGGCTGCTTCCGACTTGGCTTGGGCTGCCGACTGCGGACGTCGACGCGGACGGAGTACTTGTGAAACATTACTCATAGCGTAGCGCCTCCACGGGGTGCATGCGAGCGGCTCGGATCGAAGGTAGAACACTGGCCATGACCGCGATGAAAATTGCTCCGACGATCACCCACAGCACGGTACTGGGATGCACGATCGTGGGAATGGTCTCAAAGTAATAGACCGTGGGATCAAACACTTCATGCCCGGATATCCACTCCAGCAGATTTGCGATGCTGTTGATATTGGCTACGAAAACCAATCCTGCGATGGCTCCCACGCCCGCGCCAAATGCGCCCAGCAACACTCCGTAGCCCAAGAAGATC
>JANQOL010000719.1 GCA_028289675.1 Pirellulaceae bacterium | reverse complement strand
TCGTTGTGTTGCTGCGAAGACCGAGAGGCCTACATCAGCCCAGACGCGACTGAGAAGCTCATCAGCAACGCTTGTCCCTACTACGCTGCTTTGATCGCCTGTGCCCGTTACGGAGGCCTCCGCGTGCCCTCAGAGCCTATTGCACTGAAGTGGAGCCACTTTGACTGGGAACACGGCAGGTTCACTGTCACAGCCCCAAAGACTCCCAGCAAGCCGACTCGCGTGGTGCCGCTCTTTCCCGAGCTGAGGCCCTACGTTGACGCTCTGCACGAGGCAGCACCCGACCGGAGCATCTGGGCGTTCCACCGCTACCGCAGCACGGCCGCCAAGGTCTACCGTTCCAACTTGGTTCGAATCATCGAGCTGGCCGGCTTGAAGCCATGGCCCAAGCTGTGGATGAACCTACGTGCGAGCTGCCGCACTGATTTGCTCGAACGATTTCCAAGCCATGTCGTCGACTACTGGCTCGGCCATTCGGCCGAGGTAGGAGCGAAGCACTACGACCGGGTTCACGAAGGTCATTACCAGGCGGCTTGTGGAGTCACTGGTGGAGTTGCCGAGCCGCTTTCTGCCGCTCGTCACCGCTCGCGAAAGTGAAAAAACCCAAGGAATTGTGGCATTCCTTGGGTTTGGAGGAGAGGCAAAGTACCCCGTAGGGGAGTCGAACCCCTGTTACCGGACTGAGAACCCGGCGTCCTGGGCCACTAGACGAACGGGGCGCCTGGATCACGCTGTGAGTCGACCATCGAATTGCCGTGACTCACCATTTAGACCGGCTGCTACTGCTTGGGTTCACCTGAGATAAAAGTCTAGCAATCCCGCTGGAACCGGCTATCCCATTTTCGTGGGTGCATCACAGCACCCGCACATGTCGCCCGTAAGCCTGCCGCTCAGCCGGACTTTGGCGGGCCGCAACGGCACATTTGGTGCGACTGCAGGTTTGTCCAGGCAACGAACTGCTGTATTTCTGGCAATTTGGGGAAGTTTCCGCTGGCAGCGCCGATCGTTCAAGCAGGGTTTCGCAGGCAGTGCATATTGGCCATGGAAATTCCGCTCACAATGGCGCCGATGATCCCCACGAAGCCCTGGTCGGTACCGCAGAGGAACAGGTTGTTCAGATGCGTCCGACCGTCTAACTGCTTGTCCGGAGCACCGTACACGGCGCCATTGTCATGCGAGGTAAAGCGGCGGATGGTCTTTGGCGTAAACACATCGGTATCCACAACGTGCCCGCGAAAATCCGGGATGAAGCGCACCGCTGAGGCCACACTACGGTCATACCACCACATTTTCATGCGTCGATACTGCTCCTCGTCCAGCGACTTCCATGAATCGAAGTCCGCGATGGTTGTCAGGCGGATCACTCCATCTTCCAAGGTTCCCAGTTCACTGGGATACAGATAATTGTTCGGGCTGCAGATCACGCCGGTGCGCGCGTCGCAAAGTCCCTGACGCGGGCGGCTCCAGTGAAATTCATCGCTATCGTTGTAGAACACGATCGTTTCCCCGAAGCCGACCTCCCGCGGCTGTTTGTTCAGCACCGAAATGGACTCAATGAACGTCAATTGGCCGGCTTGGTCGACAGATTGGTGCGACAAGTCATTGCACAAGCGTTGCGTTTCGATGACTCCGGCACTGGACAAAATGCGCTTGGCCTGCAGTTGCTGCCCGTCTTCCAAGACCACGCCCACGGCGCGGTCGCCGTCGACCTGAATGGACTCCACGCCGCTGCGCAGCCGCAGTTCCCCGCCCAAGGACCGGAAGCGTTTGATCAAGTGTTTCAGGATCAGACGAACGCCCTTAAACGGCCGCGCAAATCCTTCCAGGAAAATACTGCGAAACATGATGCAGAATTGCCCGAAGTCCATATCATTCTCACGGGCGTTGCCATACCACATCAACGGACAGAGCAGCATTTCGATCAATAGCGGATCGGAGATAGTCTCGGCCAGGAAAGCCCGCGCTGATCCGGCAAAGTTGTCTTGGTCCAAGTCGTCGTAGTCGGCGAGTTGTCCGAGCAGTTTTTCAAAGTTGTCGATCTGGCTGGGAAAGACACGCGCAACTTCACTCTTCAAGAATTCAATGTCGTTGGTGAAGCCCAAACGCGCACCGGGGAAGACGACGGCTGAACCGACCTGGGGCGACAGTTCAAAATCTTCCCAGCGAAAACGCAACTGCCGCAACAAGCGCGCCAGCGGACCCTTCTTCGTGCCTCGGGGCGTAAAGTTGGTGACGGCGTGCAAGCCAACGTCGTAGTTGCGGCCACCTAGGCGATAGAAAGAATTCAGACCACCTATGGTCCAGTGCTTTTCCAAGATGCATACGCGCTGGTCATAGTGCGCCAGCCGGATGCCGGCCGCCAGTCCCGACATGCCGGCGCCAATGATGATTGTGTCGTACACCTGTGTCATGGCGCTGTGCTTCCCACCGGCTCACAAACTGGAAAGCCTCGACCAGCCTGTATTGGCAGGCTAGATACTTTCTAACCTCAATGCGGCCGCAACCGATCAAACGCTGATGGTGGCCATTAGATATTTGAATTCGAAAGCAGAGACCGTTGCCGTACCACGCGCGACGAAGACGGAAACATGGTCGGCTCGGACGGTCGCGCTACCGTACGTACGAGCCCCGATGGTTCCACGGGCCGAGTTTGGTTTGTTAAATTTCGGCCATTTTCGGTTCGAGGTATTTCACGGTGCTCTGCATGCTTGCCAGTTCCCCGTATTCCTCCTCGGGAATCTGGATGCGGTGCCGCTTGCGGAGTTCCATGACGATGTCCAGAAAATCCATGCTATCCAGCTCCATCTGTTCGCGAAACGACTGTTCATCGTTGATCGAGCTCAGAT
>JANQOL010000702.1 GCA_028289675.1 Pirellulaceae bacterium | reverse complement strand
GATCGGCGACACGACACCCATCCCGGTCACAACGACCCGGCGCGTACCTTGTTTCTCTGCCATAAGTTCTCTTTTCGTGATGGAGGAGGCGCGTTAGGCGACGTCTCCCATGTCAGCGCTACCGGAGGCCGGACGATCAGCTTGTCTTAGGCGCTGGCGCTTGCAGCATCCTTCCCGGACTCAGCGATCAACGTCTTCACGCGCTCGACAACCGATCCAACCGTTTGAAAATCCTCGGTCGACTCTTCATTTGCATTGTATGGGATCTCAATCCCGAATGAATCTTCGATATCGAAAACGATCATCGCAAGATCCAGCGATTCAATCTGAAGATCAGCGAGAGCGGTCGACTCATTGATGTCATCCCGCGGCTCTTTCATGTGCTTCTTCAGAATTTCAACAATCTTAGTCGCCACGTCGTCCATTTTCACTCTCCGATGGTGCCGATCTGGAAGTACCGGATCGTGCTACGTCGTTACTTCGTAATCCAGGCACTCTTGGTCAACAAGCATGATCGTCACATAACCGTAAATGATACGAACGTCCAGTTGGCCGGCCTTAACGACGCGTTCCGCGCCATTTTGGTGGATCAGCGAAGCAATAACCATGCCGTTCTTCGGGTAACGCGTCACAGAAGCTTCAAATTCCCATTATCCGGCCATTTCAACCAAGTGCATAAGCCAAACCCGTGCTAGTCTTAACACCACAAACGATGTTTAGTTGGTTAACGGATGAAACAATCCAGCGAAGGCTGTCGCGCAATCGCTGAGAAAAATACGCAATAGGGGCCCTCGCCCGGCTCCGCAAGGGTGGAGACGTATCATAATGTCACAGGATTATGGGGCCAACTCAGTTGCAGCGCCGAGTGACCCGACAGCCCGCCTCGACCATGACGACAAACCCTGGCTTGCTCATTACCCGCCTGGACTGGATTGGCATCGCCCCTACGAAGCGCGTCCGCTGTACGACATTCTTGACCAATCGATATCCGCCAAACCCGGCAACATCTGCACCAATTTCCTGGGTAAGAAACTCAAATATGGTGAGATTGGCAACCAGGTGAACCATGCGGCAGCCGGCCTAGCAGAGCTTGGCATTGGAAAGGGTAGCAAGGTCGGCCTTTTCCTGCCGAATTGCCCAACCTTTATCGTGTTCTACTTTGCGACGCTCAAGCTCGGCGCCACGATCGTCAACTACAATCCACTTTATACTCACGAAGAGCTGGCATTTCAGGTCGAGAACAGCGAGACCGACACCATGGTGACGCTGGACCTCAAGGTCTTGTTCGACAAGGTTGAGGGGCTCCTTGAGGCCGGTGTTCTCAAGCGTGCCATCATCGCCGCCTTCCCGAAGTTGCTGCCAGGACTGAAATCGACGCTGTTCAAGCTCGTGAAGGGAAAGGAACTCGCAAAGCCGCGTAGTTCGAAGATGCTCGACAAACTGGTCTTCGCGGAGGACCTCCTCAACAATTCGGGTCAGTTTGAGAGCCCACCGATCGATCCGCTAAACGACGTTGCTGTGCTCCAGTATACCGGTGGCACGACTGGCCGCCCGAAGGGCGCGATGCTCACGCATGCCAACCTTTATATCAACACGCAGCAGGTGTTGGATTGGTCCGGCGACCTAGCCGCAAACGAACAACGTGTGCTTGGTGCACTGCCCTTCTTCCATGTCTTCGCTATGACGGTGGTGATGAATTTCGCCGTCGGGTCGGCATCCGAGATCATTATCATGCCGCGGTTTGTTTTGGACGACGCTTTGAAGATGATCAGCACCACGAAACCGACGGTCATGCCCGGTGTTCCGACGATCTTCAATGCTATGATCCACCATCCGAAACTGAAGACCTTCGACCTCTCTTCACTCAAGTTCTGCTTTGCCGGCGGAGCTGCGCTTCCACTTGACGTCAAGTCTCGATTTGAAGAGTTAACGGGCTGCAAATTGGTTGAAGGCTACGGCCTGTCTGAAACGTCTCCGGTTGCAACAGCCAACCCATTGAATGGCGCGGTGAAGGAGAACTGCATCGGGCAGCCGGTGCCGCAGACTACGATCTCGCTCCGCGATCTCGATGATCCAACCAAGGAAGTACCACTCGGTGAGCGCGGTGAGGTCTGCATTAGCGGACCACAGGTCATGAAGGGCTATTGGAACAACCCCGAGGCAACTGAAACCGCTTTCGTTGGCGAGTTCTTCCGCACCGGTGATGTCGCTGTGATGGATGAAGAAGGCTTCTTCTTCATCGTCGACCGTATCAAAGACCTCATCATATGCTCAGGCTACAATGTCTATCCGAGGGTGATCGAAGAAGCTCTGTACGATCATTCCGATGTCGAAGAGACAACAGTCATCGGCATCAAGGATGATTACCGCGGCGAGGCGCCT